>DATENQ010000236.1:0-4295 GCA_035275005.1 Pyrinomonadaceae bacterium
CTATTCAAACAGCAAAATTCAAGCGAAAAGCGGAAATTGCTGAATTTCGTGTGTTCGAACTCCACATGGAAGGATCAAACTCTCACCGCAACCTTGCGCCAACCCTTTGATCTTCTTGCACTTACCAACACGACTTGGCAAAGAAAAAAGGCCACCGGAAACTCTTCCAGCGACCCTTGTCCTGAGTGGCGGAGGGGACAGGACTCGAACCTGCATAGCCTTTCGGCCGGCGGTTTTCAAGACCGCTGCACTACCATTATGCGACCCCTCCGCAGGGGTGGTGGAGGAGAATATAGCGTAAGCTGAGTTGGTTTGCTATCCGTAGCGGAAACGTGCACGATCTGTCGTGATGCGCGTTACTATCGGCCAGATTAATACCATTAACGGGGATTTCGAAAGTAATACTGCCGCCGTTATTCGAGCGATCGAGCAGGGTAAGCAGGAAAAGTCCGACCTTGTCGTTCTGCCCGAGACTTGCATCCAGGGATACACGTCGCTCGATTGGTTTCTCGATCGTGATGTGCAGCGTTGTGCGCTTGCGCCGCTGGAAAAGATAATCGAGGCGACCAGGGGAATCACCGCGATCGTGGGCACGGCGCGCCCGTCAAACGAAGCGACCGGTCGACGTCTCTTCAACGCTGCGGCTGTGATTCGCGATCAGAAACTACTAGGGTTTGCAGACAAGACACTCCTGCCGGAATACGATGTCTTCGACGATCCGCGCTACTTCCAACCAGCCCTGGAACGGCATATCTTCCCAATCCCGGAAACACGACTCGGCGTCGCAGTTTGCGAAGACTTCTGGAACGACAAAACGTTCTGGCGTGAACGTCTCTACACCAACGATCCCGCCGACGAACTGATCGATCTAGGCGCTGAAGTGCTCGTATCGATCAACGCGTCGCCTTTCAACAAAGGCAAGATGGGCCAACGCTGCAAGATGGTGTCGCACCGCGCGATGACAGCGAAACTCCCGATCGTGTTCGTCAATCTCGTCGGCGGCAACGACGGCGTGATCTTCGACGGCGCAAGCATCGTCGCTGACGCGCACGGCAAAATCATCATGCAAGCGCCGCCTTTCGAAGAGTTCATCGGCACTGTAGATCTTGATAGCGATACCGCCGACCAGCGCTGTTTGCCCGGCGACGACGTGGAGACAATTCACGATGCGCTAGTACTCGGCATCCGCGACTATGCGCGCAAGAACGGGTTCAATCGCGCTGTCATAGGACTTTCAGGCGGCATCGATTCAGCAGTAGTAGCGGTGCTCGCCTGCCAGGCGCTCGGCGCGGAAAATGTTCTGAGCGTGATGATGCCTTCGCCTTACTCGTCGACGTCGAGCGTCGCAGACTCGGTGGACCTCGGTCGCCGTCTCGGCATGCCCGTGATCGAGCACCCGATTTCGAATGCTTACGAAGTGTTACTCAAGGAGATGAAACTTCCGCCTCCATCCATCGAGAACAGATCCACCGCGGCAGAAAATCTTCAGTCACGACTGCGCGGCAACATCCTGATGACAATCTCGAATTCCGAAGGTCGTCTGCTGCTCTCGACCGGCAACAAGTCGGAACTCGCGCTCGGTTACTGCACGTTGTACGGCGACACGAATGGCGGACTCGCAGTCATCGGCGACGTTTTGAAAACCGAGGTCTACGCGGTGGCGAATTATCTCAACAGAAACGAAGAAGTAATTCCGCACTCGATCGTGGCCAAGCGTCCTTCAGCCGAACTGGCGCCCGGACAGTTTGACGATCAGTCGTTACCACCATACGACCAACTCGATCGCGTCTTGAAGTTATATTTCGAACAGAAGGCGACACCGAGCGAGATCGCCGCGACTGGATTCGATCTGAGTTTCGTGCTGGACATTCTCAATCGCGTCGAGTCGCCGGCCAATGAATTTAAGCGCCGGCAATTGCCGCCGACGTTGATCATCTCAAGGAATGCGATCGGTATCGGACGTCGCCGTCCGGTAACTCACCACTATCGCCGTGAGCGTTTGAGTTGCTAAGCGTAGCTTGCGTAGACCGACTTGACCTTGTCGAGGAATTCGCGGCGGTCGACGATGTAGTAGAGCTTTAGTTGACCGGAGCCCGCGATTTCATCCAACAACTTTTCAAAGATCTCAAACTGGTCCGTCGCGGAGATGTTGTGCGCGGTAAGGTAACCACCTTTGCGCATGCGCCGGATCAACTCCATCAACGTTAGCCTTCCTTCCAGCGTGCGGCCGCCGTGCTCGTGCGATCTGCTCACGAGGTACTGGACCAACAAACTCTCGTTATACAACGGCGGCGCGAGAAAAAGTCGCGCGCCGTCACGCTCCCAACCGTCTTCCAAACGTGACGACGGACGCACCGCGCGCAACTCTTCAAAAACCGTGGTCCAGTCCTGCTTTGGTTCCTTTCTTTCCAGGTAAGCGCGCGTTGCATCGAGCAACCATGATGGATCGTTGAGATCGAGTGAGATCCGCAATGTGTCGAGCCAGTCGAAGTAGGCACTGCGACGATCCGACTTGAGCTCGAGCACGGCAAACTGATCCTTTTTCTTTTCCAGACTCTTGAGAAGTTTTCTACGTGGAGTGTCGGTGGTCTTTCCGCCCTCGATGCAGTGTGTGTCGAGGCGAGCATGCCAGCGTTTAGCGGCGTTGCAGTACGGACAGCGAGGGTGCTTCTCGTCGCTGTCGAAAAATGGGCGCACGGCTTTTCGTGAAGTCAGCTCTTCGACTGTCGGACTGTAACGCTTGATTTCGGAATAAGCGGAGCGCGGAGCGAGACCAATCTGTTTCGTGAAGATGTCGAAGATGCAGGCCAGGCAAACGAGCGTGGTGTATTCGGTGACTGTGCCCGGAGGGAAGCCGCTAAAATCTAGTTCTTTCATAGGCCACAAAAAGGCACAAAGGTTATTGCAGCGATACCAGTGCAGGAGTTAGATCGTTGTCTGTATGGCCCAGCGCCAGATCGAGTTCGGCTTCGATGTTTCCGGTGGTGGAAGACAGCGATTTGAAGTCGAACAGTTGGTGATCCAGCAGGTGCGACGGAACCGTTTTGCCCAGGGCATTCAGCATCGACGCACGGATGTGCGGAATCTCTTTCTCGAGCTCCGAGATCAGGTTTTTAATCCGCACCCGCTTCAGATTTGTCTGCGAACCGCACAGATCGCACGGAATTATCGGAAACTCGCGCTCCGAGGCATACTGCGCGATATCCTCCTCGGAACAGTAAGCCAGGGGCCGGATGATCGTGTTGCGACCGTCGGTCGAGCGAAGCTTCGGCGGCATCGCTTTCAATGAGCCGACGTAAAACAGGTTCAGCAAAAGAGTCGTGATTATGTCGTCGGCGTGGTGGCCAAGAGCGATCTTGTTACAGCGTTCCTCGACGGCAATATTGTAGAGAATGCCGCGGCGCAGGCGCGAACACACCGAACAATATGTCTTCCCTTCCGGAACCAGCCGTTTAACTATCGAATAAGTATCCTGCTCGATGATGCGAAACGGAACTTTAAGCTCGCTCAGGTAGGCCGGCAGCACTTCATTCGGAAATCCCGGCTGTTTCTGATCTAAATTCACCGCCAGCAGTTCGAAGTTCACCGGCGCGCGGCGCTGAAGGTCGAGCAGAAGATCCAAGAGCGTGTGACTATCTTTTCCGCCCGATAGACAGACCATCACGCGGTCGCCATCGTCAATCATGCCGAAATCGGCAATCGCCTCGCCAATGCGGCGTAATAATCTGTTTTTGGTCCTGGTTTCAGTCTGCATATACACTCTCAGAATGCCATGAATTGTAATTTTCTTACAAAGCTAGACACAGAGAGTCGTCTTTGTCTATTATGGGAAGCCCGCTCCGTGCGGCGAATCATCGTTACTAGCATTCAACACGCTAGGAATCCACGAACAAAAGGCAAGCGCGTCGTTAAGTTGCATCAAGGTTCCGACGGCCGGTGACTAAACTTCCGCGCCCCCATATTTACGGAGGTAACAAATGCTCAGGATAGGAAAGAATGCCAAGGATCAGGAAGAGAACGACCACTCCAGCCAGAGACCAGAAGTTCCTGATTACTCCACTGCCAAGACCTACCCGTCGTATCAGCAGCCAGCGAATAATACTGAAGCAAGACCAGCGGCAGTCGATGCGACACCAAGCAGCGGTTCTCGCGCAATGACCGAGAGCGAGACCCTGGCGAAAGATATCAAGGAGGGCACGCTCAGCGGTTTCGTGGGCGGCGGTACTGTTGTCACCGGCGAAGCAAATTTTAAGGCCATGATGAGAGTTGACGGACACCTTTCGGGTCGCGTCAGC
>DATENQ010000237.1:0-4636 GCA_035275005.1 Pyrinomonadaceae bacterium
GTCGACGTTGTTAGCCGCCGCGCAACGCCGCATCCCATCGACGTGCTTGCGCATGCGTTCACGATAACCACTCATCACCACATCGGGGAGCACGGGCATCTGCTCCTGCGTCTCGGCGTCTTCCAGCAACACCACCGGATCTTTGAAATCAAAGTCCAGCTCGTTTTGGTCGAGCACCTGGAACGCGACGAGATCGTGCCCTTTGAAACGCAGATGCTGGAACGCTTCCTGCAATCGCTCCGGCTGATCGTAAAAGTCCGAAATGATCACGACGATACCGCGGCGCGTCAGTATTTCGGCAAGCTGGTGCAGCGACTCAGCCAGGTGTGTTTCACCAGCGGCCTGGAGCATCGAAAGATTGCCGAAGATCGTGCGCATGTGCCCGGTACGATTACGCGCGGGCACGTGAGTATGAATCTTGTCAGCAAATGCGACCAAACCAACCGCGTCCTGTTGCCGGCTCAACAGGTACGCCAGCGACGCCGCGAGAAACTGCGCGTACTGAAGCTTTGTCACCGAGCTCGCGTGCGCGTAGTTCATCGAATTGCTGGTGTCGATCAACAGGTGACACTGCGTGTTCGTATCAGCGCGATACTTCTTGATGAAGTAGCGATCGGTACGACCGAGCAAGCGCCAGTCGAGATAGCGCAAATCGTCGCCGGGATTATATTGACGATACTCAGTGAACTCCGTCGAGAAACCCGTGAACGGCGAACGATGCAACCCCGACATGAAACCCTCGACAACCGCGCGCGCGAGTAGCTCGAGCGAGCCGACGCGGGCGAGTAGCTCCGGATCGAGAAAGCGTGCAGGCGTAGTCACCGGCGTGGGCGCTACCGACGGCTGCTCTTCAACTGTTTTGTTGCGCCTGGGCCACATACTAAAGACCGCTCTTCGGTTCCGGCACCGTCTCGATGAGTCGCTTGATTACCTGATCTGAATCAACCTTCTCGGCTTCCGCCTGAAAGTTCAACAGCACCCGATGCCGCAGCACAGCCGGCGCGACGGCGCGTACATCTTCACACGAAACGTTGTAACGCCCGCGCAGTATCGCGCGTGCTTTCCCGCCGAAGATCAAAAACTGCGACGCACGCAACGACGCGCCCCACGTCACCCACTTGTTCACGAAATCAGGCGCGGGCGGCGTTCCCGGCCTGCTCGCATTCACCAACCGCACGGCATAGCGCGCGACGGTATCTGAAGCGGGCACCTGCCGCACGAGTCTTTGAAACGCGATGATCTCATCTGCGGACATCAGTCGCTGAAAGTCATAATCCTGCGGAGAAGTTGTTTGCTTAACGACAGCCACTTCCTCTTCTTCCGGCAGGTAGCCGATCTTCACATTGAACATAAAACGATCGAGCTGCGCTTCCGGCAACGGATAAGTACCTTCCATCTCGATCGGATTCTGTGTAGCGAGTACATGAAACGGTCGCGGCAGATCGTAACTAACACCCTGCACCGTCACGCGACCTTCCTGCATAGCTTCCAGCAGCGCCGCCTGCGTTTTCGGCGGCGTGCGGTTGATCTCGTCAGCCAGCACGATGTTGGCGAAGATTGGACCAGGGATAAACTGCATCGCGCGATGACCGGTGGCGCGATCTTCTTCGATGATCTCAGTGCCGGTGATATCGGCGGGCATCAAATCGGGAGTGAACTGAATGCGCTTGAAAGAGAGGTCGAGAACGTTGGCGATGGTCCGTACGAGCAGTGTCTTTGCAAGACCGGGTACGCCGGTGATGATCGAGTGACCGCCGACGAAGAGCGCGAGCAGCACCTGTTCGACAACTTCATCCTGGCCGATTATCGCTTTTCTGATTTCGCGCAGCAGGCGCTCGCGCGCTGAACCGAGTTTATCGAGCAACTGCTCGTCGGTAATGGTTAATTGGTCAACCGCCATGTGTTCCTCGTTTTATTAGCCACGGATAACACCGATAACACAGATAAAACTAATCCGTGTAATCGGGTGGCTCATTGTCCCACGATTCGTAACAACAACTCCTGTGCCTTCTCGTAGCGCGGCGCGGCCTCGAGGGCGCGCAGCACGGCGCGCTTCGCTTCGGGCTGTTGGCCCAACGCGTGATACGCCGACGCGACATTGTAATTTGCTTCAGCCACGTTTGGCGGCGACAACGCCAGCACAACCTGAAACTCCCTCAATGCCTTTGCATAATCCTTGAGCTCAATACTCAATTCACCCGCCTGCGTGTGCAACTTGTAATCGAACGGGCTGATAAAGAAACTCGCCTGCAAAGCGTCGAGTGCCTGTTGGCGTTCTCCGAGCGCGAGACGCAGGCGCGCAATCGTCTTCAATGCATCGAGATTGTTTTCGTCGTTCTTCACTAAGCTGTCGAGCACTTTTGCCGCCTGGGACTGATCGCCTTTTTGTTCGAGCAGCTTCGCCAGCGACTCATAGGGATTGCCTTTGCCGCTGACGTATGGGAAGAGCTCGAGTGCGCGAATGTAATGCGTCATAGCACCTTGTGTGTCGCCATCGGCAGCTAACAACTCAGCCGCACGAATCCGGAGCGCAAACGTATCCTGAGTCACAAGTTGCTTGAGCACTTCTTCCTTCGAAAGCGAAGCAACCGCGTTGCTCTGCGAACTCAACGCCTGCTGCAATGGTTTGACTTTCGCTTCGATGTACGCCGCAAACTCGCGATCGAAATCGCTCTCGCTCAACTTCAAAACCTGTTGCAGCACGTCGGGCGTGCGCGCTTTGTCACGATACATCGCAAGCATGTGCAGGATCGCGTCGAAGCCGTAACGCTCGGCAATAAACTCACACACCTGCGACGCCTGAAAGTAAGCAATCGGAACATCCTGCGGCGTCTTTGGTCGTTGGAAACCGGCGTCAAGATCCGCCATCTTGAACCACCGCTTCTCGGTGAACGCTCGTACAAACAGCGGATTCCAATCGTCTCCCCAACCGGGCCGCGCGCGTCGCTCTTCGTAAACAGAAAGTCCTTCCGAAAACCAACGCGGAATACGGAAGTCAGTCATCTGCAAAGTGATGACGTGAGTGTATTCGTGCCAGAGTGTGCTGCCCCAGTTGAACTCACCAGCCTGGCGCGCGGAGGGAGAATCCTGCGCAACGACGAACCCAAAACATACTCCGAGCGCGCCCAGTCCGGGAATGCCGAGAGTGCGCACCGCGAAGTCTTCGTGGTTATTAAAGATCTCGATGATGATCGGACCTTTCGGCGTGAACTTGTATTTCGACGTCAGCTTTGCCGCGGCTTCTTCGAGCAGACTCGCGGCGTAGGGCGACAGCACATCGCTTTCCTGCGCCGAAGCTTTAATGATGAACGCACCGCGCTTCGTTTCCTTGAAGTCGCGCATGGAGTCGAGCAGGTCTAGCGTGTTCTTCGCCCAGAGGTTGAATGGATCTCCTTTGAAGGCCCGTTCGACTGCTTCGCGGCCCGGTTCCATCTGGCCCATGCGCAGCAACGCCATGCCGAGATTCAGATGTGCGTCCCACAAACGTGGAGCGATTTCGATCGCGCGACGCGAGAACTGCACTGCCTGTTCCGTGCGGCGCGTGATGGTGGCGTAGTGAGAAAGTGTGTTGTAGACGTCACCGTACTTTGGATTAATCGCGAGCGTAGCCGCGACTTCCGGTTCGAAGTCACGATCCTGAAGGTAGAGCATCGCCGCCCGGAGAGAATGTGCTTCGAGCGAACGCGAGTTGATCTTCAGGGCCCTGTCGATTTCCGCGGCTGCTTCGTCGAGCCGGCTTGCTTCGAGCGACATTGCGGCCTTGAGTGCGATGGCGTCGACGAAGTTTGGATTGATGGCGAGTGCTTTGTCGATTGCCGCGGTCGTTTGCGTATCGACTTCGAAACGTTTGTTGCGCGCGAGATTCAGGTACGCACGGGCGCTGTTCGGATTTATTTTGAATGCGTCTTCGAGAAAGAGTGCGGCATCGCCGTAGGCGTATTTTGCGGTGAACAGTTCGGCGGCGCCGAGCTGTGCTTCGAAGTAATTCGAATCGGCTTCGATGGCCGAGCGATACATGTCGTTCGCGTCCTGGAACCGCTCGAGATGGACGAGGGCGCGGGCGATCAGGGTCAGTTCTTGGGCAGTCTCCGGATTGTTGCCGGTGTAATATTTGACGAACGATTCGTAGATGGTTTTGGCGCGATCTTCCTCACCGATCAGATCGAGCAGTTCCGCGCGGCGCAGATCGCTCGCGAGTTTGTCTGCTTTCTCGGAATCGGTGGCGGCGCGTTCGAACTCGGTGATGGCTTCGGTGTAGCGACCGGTGACGGCGAGTGCTTCGGCGAGCTCGTGACGGACCGGGCCTGCTTCAGGTGTCTTTTGCAGGAATCGTTTCGCTGCCGCTTCGGCTTCCGTGTAGCGGCCGGTTTCGATGTAGCCGCGCAGCAGCGCGCGTTGCGCGATTGCGTCGTTCGGGTTGGTTTGCGCAAAGGCGCCAGGTGTAAGAAATAGTGCTCCCGCAAGGGCGCAAAGGCGCAAAGCAAGGCTCAACCTCACGTATTCTTTGCGTCTTTCTTTGCGCCTTTGCGCTTTTGCGCGAGAAATAATTCCCATTTTTAGGTGCCCGCTTGCTTGATAGACCGATTCAGTTTTGCCAGTTCGATAAACAATCGTTCGAGAGACGCTTCATATTCGG
>DATENQ010000238.1:0-6483 GCA_035275005.1 Pyrinomonadaceae bacterium
ATGAGCCGGCCATACCTTCTGCTAACACCTGGCAGTATTCGATAGACAAAAAGACTGGTGAGATTCTGCAGAAGCAGAAAAGCTGATTAAGAAACCAACAACCTTTTCTCACGCCGGAACATCTGATCTCCACAACAGAAAGTCCACTCTCCCGAACGCACACTTCCGGTCCAGGAACTGTTATGAGGAAATTTAAACTGCCGCTGATCGTGCTTTTGAGTGTCTCTTTCCTGCCCTTCAGTCTTTACGCCCAGTCCGGACGCAAGGCGACAATCGAGAAGAAACCCGGCAAGACTGAAACTACAAAACAGGCCGCCGACACCATCGAAGAATTACGCCAATCGACCGTCTCGCCCGGCGGCGAAACCGTCGAAGGCGACGTCATTCGCTTCGATACGGCTTTAGTAACCGTGCCGGTAACCGTGCTCGATCGTAACGGCAGATACGTTCCCCAACTGCGTCGCGAAGACTTCCGTCTCTACGAAAACGGCGAGGAACAGAAGATCGCATACTTCGCTACCACTGATTCCCCATTCAGCGTCGTTTTATTAATCGACACCAGCGGCTCGACACAGTTTCGTCTCGACGACATCCACAACGCCGCCATCAACTTCGTCGACAAGCTGAAACCTTCAGACAGCGTGATGGTGATGTCGTTTGACGATCGAATCAAAGTGGAGTGTAAAGCGACGACCGATCGCAATGTGATTACAAAAGCCATTCGCCGCACACGCACCGGCGGGGGCACGCGTCTCTACGACGCCATCGAGGACATCCTCAAGAAACAACTCGCAACCATCTCTGGTCGCAAAGCAGTCGTGCTCTTCACCGACGGCGTCGACACGACCAGCTACCGCGCTACGTACGAAACCACCATGCGTCTCGCCGAGGAATCAGACGCGCCGATCTATTCAGTAGACTACGACACTTCCGGACTCAGCACCGGCAACGTCAACGCTCCGGGCGGATTGCCCGGTCGCGGAGGAATTTTCGGCATCCCCCTTCCGGTCCCGGGGATTCCCGGCACGACAACAGGCGGAACGAACCCCGGTGATTACCGTAGAGCCGTGTCCTATTTAAAAGCACTCTCAAACGCGACGGGGGGACGCTTCTACAGCGGCGATTCCCTCTTCGGGATCGCGCAAGCGTTTACGTGGATTGCCGAGGAATTAGGACGCCAGTACAGTCTTGGCTATTACCCGGCAAAGACCGGAAAAGATGGAGAGCGACGACAGATAAAAGTTAAAACGACTGAGGGTGATATGGTGGTGAAGGCCCGCGATAGTTATATCTATTCTGACAAGGCCAAAAAGTTCGCACAGGCTACACGGCTGAATCCGTAATCAGTCCATGTAATGTGTGGTTAATTGCTGTAAAAGAACTTACCGTGCATTTCCCAGCTGCCAAGGTGAAACTGCCGTTGCGCGCCACAGCTCAAACACTTTCGATAAGCGCGGCCTCCACGTGAGAACGGCCGGCTAAGCTCCGCGTGCCAGCAACCAAACACTCTCGTCATAAAATTGCTAATCTTTCCGGTTAACGCCTGCATGATTGTTTACCTCTTAAAAAATCCTTCCGAGCTATCCTTCAAGAGCTAACGCGCAAACAATCCGCGAATTGGGTCATCCAGCCCTATCGCGCGCGGTTCTGTTCGTCTTATACTAATGGACCTTAAGTCTTGGATTCGGGAGAGTTAACGATTGAACGAGCGCCCCGCAGACAACGTAACTCGACTACTGATCGAGCTCTCAAACGGCGATCGGGCAGCGGTTGATCTTTTGTTACCCGTCATCTACGATGAACTCCGTAAGCTTGCGGCTAATTATCTGCGTCGGGAACGAGTTGATCACACGCTGCAACCAACCGCGCTGGTGCATGAGGCTTATATACGACTCATCGATCAGTCGCGAGTGAACTGGCAGAACCGTGCTCATTTTTTTGGAGTTGCTGCACAGATAATGCGTCGCTTGCTGGTGGATCATGCACGCAAGCACAATGCGGAAAAGCGTGGCCAGGATTTTCAAAAACTCTCTCTGGATGAAAACATTGATCGAGCGGTCGAACGAAGCGCCGAGTTGATTGCGCTGGACGACGCACTTAAGACCCTGGCAAGTTTCGACGCACAAAAAGCGCGTATGGTCGAGTTACGCTACTTCGGCGGTCTCTCCATTGAAGAGACAGCAGACGTTTTGGGTGTTACTCCCACAACCATCAAACGTCATTGGCGGTTTGCCAAAGCCTGGCTTCACGGAGAAATGCAAAGAAATAGTTGATGGCACGCAGCAAGTCCAATCCAACAATTAGTCATCTCATTGCCTGCCGATTGCCAATCGCCGATTTGATTTTCAATTGGCAATTGAAAATCGGAAATTGGCGATGATCGATCAAAGGTTACACACGTCCCAGGTAATGACTCCCGAACGTTGGCGACAAGTTGAAGAAATCTTCCAGGCGGCCCTCGATCTTTCACCCGAAGATCGAAACCGTTACGTATCGGAGGTGTGCGCCCAGGACACAGCTCTCAGACGTGACGTTGAATCACTTCTCTCTCAATACGATAGCGCCGGCGAACTCCTCGATGAACCCATCTACGGGAATACCGAGTTGAGCGCGCTCGAATCGTTTGTCGAAGAAAAAGACCCGATGATCGCGCGCCTCCTGAACAAGAAATATCGCATCGAGCGAGAAATCGGACGAGGCGGCATGGGCGCGGTCTATGAAGCCTCGCGCGCCGATAACGAGTTCAACAAGCGCGTGGCGATCAAGCTCGTGAAGCGCGGCATGGATACGGATTTCATCCTGCGTCGCTTCCGTAAAGAACGGCAGATACTAGCCGCGCTCGATCACCCACACATCGCCGGATTGCTCGACGGCGATACAACGGAAGATGGCCTGCCCTACTTCGTGATGGAATTTATCGAAGGGCAGCCGCTCTACAGTTATTGCGACAGCAATAAACTCAACATCACCGAGCGTCTGAAACTGTTTCGCTCGATCTGCGACGCCGTTCACTACGCACATCAGAAAGAGATCGTACACCGCGATATCAAACCATCAAACGTACTCGTAACCTCCGCCGGCATTCCGAAACTGCTCGACTTCGGTATCGCCAAGTTGCTCAATCCGCAACTCGCGGGCGACATCACTCACGATCCGACGGCAACTGCGATGCGTTTGATGACGCCTGAATACGCGTCGCCGGAACAGGTACAAGGCGCGCCGACCACACCCAGCACGGACGTGTATTCACTCGGCGTATTGCTCTACGAGCTGCTGACCGGCCACAGGCCGTATCGCCTGGTTAACCGCGCGCCGCATGAAATCGCGCGCGTGATTTGTGAGGAAGCGCCGGCGCCGCCGAGTATCATCATCACTCGCGCTGAAGATCTGTTGCCGAGTCTTTTAAAGACAGGCGACGAAGCCACAACACTCCAACAGCTTTACATGACGCGAGGCGGAACTCTCGAGACAATCCGCCGCGCGCTTGCCGGCGATCTCGACAACATCGTCATGCAGGCTCTACGCAAAGAGCCCGAATGGCGATACCAGACCGCCGCTGAGCTGCGCGACGACATCACTCGCTATCTCGAAGGTCGCCCGATCAGCGATCTGCCCGACCCCCCGCACGCGAGCATGATCGCGCGGGCGGAGTTATCTAATGAGAACTCGCTGGCTGTGCTGCCGATGAAGTTGATGGACATCAACCAGCCCGAGAGTAATCCCGATTATCTCGGCACCGGCTTGGCGGATGCTCTCATCACGCGGCTCAGCGCGATTCGCAGTTTCGCCGTCAGACCAACCAGCAGCGTGCTTCGCTACGGTCCGGACGCCGACCCGTTGCGTGCCGGGCGCGAGCTCGGAGTCGCGTTTGTGTTGGACGGCAGAATCAGACGCTCATCGGAGCGTATTCGCGTCACGATCCAGTTGCTCAACGTGCGCGACGAGACGACAGCCTGGGCGGGACAATTCGACGAGCAGTTTACTGACGTTCTGAATCTCGAAGACACGATCTCTTCGCACGTCGCCGAAGCGATCGTGCCGCACCTGACAGTGGACCAGCGCCTGCGACTGGCGAAGCGCGGCACCGATAATCCGCAGGCACACGAAGCTTACCTGCGCGGACGTTTTTACTGGAACACGTTTACTGAAGAGGGTTTCGCGCGAGCCATCGTTTGTTACCAGCAGGCGATCGCGCTCGATCCGAAATACGCTTTGGCGCATGCGGGCGTCGCCAGTTATCACAATTGGCTCGGCGTCTTCAGCGTGATGCCTTACGTGGAATGTTCCGCGGCAGCTTATGAAGCAGCGTCAACTGCGGTCGATCTCGATCCGAACCTCGCGGAAGGTCACACGGCACTGGGCCAGGCCATACTCTGCCGCGACTTTGCCTGGGGCGGCGCCGAACATCATCTCGTTCGTGCGATTGAGCTCGATCCGAATCATTCACCGGCACGCACGTGGTACGCGTTGCAGCTCGCGATGGAAGGGCGGTTTAGTGAATCATTGCGCGAGGCCCACACTGGGCGCGATCTCGATCCGCTGGCAATCATCTCGCGGTTCAGTGTTGTTTGGTGTTCGTATCACGCGCGCCGCTTTGATGAGGCGTATCGCTTTGCCAGCGTCACCCTTGAGAACGAGCCACGAAACCTGATGATGCTTTACGGCGTGAGCTTTGTGCTCAGCCGGCTCGGCCGCCACGAAGAAGCCGTCGAGGCTGCGGAACGTTGCGTGGAACTGATGGGCAAGGCGTCTCATACGTTGGGACGGCTCGGCTGCGCTCACGCCGCCGCCGGGAATCTCGATGCGGCACAGTCAGCGCTTGACGAAATGCGCGCCCTGGCGGAGCGCCGTTACGTTTCTCCATATCATCTCGCGCTCGTAAACAGTGCTCTCAACCGGCGTGAAGAAGCACTCGACCTGCTCGAAAGAGCGTACGAAACCGGCGACGCGAAAGTGCTCTGGATGGGAGTCGATCCCGAGCTCGATCCACTGCACGGCCATCCGCGTTACAACGATCTGCTGCGCAAGTTAGACCATCGTCTCGCTGCGCTGCCCATGATTGCCGGACAGTTGCGTGAGGATCAGGAGTCGATTGCCGTACTGCCGTTCCGAATTCTCAGCCCGCCTGGTGAAAACACCGGCGACGAGTATCTCGGCATCGGGCTCACTGATGCGCTCATCACCCGGCTCAGCAACGTGCAGCGGCTCGTCGTGCGACCAACCAGCAGCGTACTGCGTTATCACGGCGCCGCGATCGACCCACTGATGGCGGGACGCGATCTCGGTATCGACTACGTTATTGACGGCAGCATCAGGCGTGTCGGTAATCGCATTCGCGTCACCGCGCAACTGTTGAGCGTGAGTGAAGGCGTCACGCGCTGGGCTGAACATTTTGATGAAGAGTCAACGGACGTTTTGCAGATCGAAGATTCGATCTCGGAGAAAGTCGCGTCGGCGTTGCTACCGCAGCTTACCGGCGACGAAAAGCGCCAGTTGTCGAAACGCGGCACTGACAGTTCCGAAGCTTTCGAATCGTATCTGCGTGGCCGTTACTACTGGAACTCTTACACGGAAGTCGGTCTCGCCAAGGCACTCGACTGTTACAAGAAAGCGATCAAGGCAGACCCCGACTATGCACTCGCCTACACCGGCATCGCCGACTACTACAACTGGCTCGGCGTCTTCGGTATCCGCCCGTTTGCCGAAACTTCAGCCGCCGCGAAACAGAACGCGGCGAAAGCAGTTGAACTGGATTCAGCATCCGCCGAAGCTTACAGCGCGCTCGGCTTTGCAACCGTTTGTCATGACTTCGACTGGGCCGTCGCCGAAGGCCAGCACCGGCGTTCGCTCGAGATCAATCCCAACTACGCTACGGGCCATCACTGGTACGCGTTTCACTTGACGATGGAAGGTCGTTTCGATGAGGCCATCGATCAGATGTTGCGCACTCGCGAGCTCGATCCGCTTTCGCCGAGCGTGCTTCAGGCGCTCGGCTGGTGTTACTACCACGCGCGCCGTTTTGATGAGTCGATCGCGATTTTTCAAAACATGCTCGAGGCAGTTCCGGATTTTCCGTATGGCCTGGTCACCTACTCGTGGGCGCTGAGACACACCGGCGACATGGACCGCGCCGTCAAGACCGCTGAGAAAGCGTTGCAGCTCTCGGGCGGCAGCGCGTTCTATCTCTCGGTTATGGGCAGCACCTATGCAGCCGCCGGACAGCAAAAAGAAGCGCGCGCTGTTTTGGATCAACTGATGCAGTTGTCCGTCCACAGCTACGTCTCGCCGTATCACCTTGCGCTATTGCACCTGCACCTCGGTGAACGCGGGCGTGCGTTGGAACTGCTCGTGAACGCACACGCGATCAAGCATGCGTGGGTGGTGTGGCTGGGCGTCGAGCCGCAATGGGATCCGCTGCGTGGCGAGCTCATGTTTGAAGGAATTCTGCGCGACCTGCGCCATCCGGCTCTCTATCGCAAGCCG
>DATENQ010000239.1:0-19151 GCA_035275005.1 Pyrinomonadaceae bacterium
CGCTCTTAGAACCCTCAGCAGCGGGGGCAAGCCCCTCTTCCTGACTTGTTCTTTGTTTTGTTGCTCTTAGATTTCTACTGGCCGTGGCATCTCATCTTGGGTTGTATAAATCCATCACCCACTTAGGCGGATCGGGGTCGCCGGCGAAATCGAGATCCATGCCTTTGCTCCTGGTCCAACGCCATAGCCACGTCGGGCCGAACTTGGTCACCATCGTATCTTTCGTCTGGTACGCAGCGTCAGCCATCACTGTATCGAGCGACACGAATTTGTAGCCGCGCTCTGCAAACCTCCGCAACATCTCATCGAGCGAATCGGCAGTGATGTCGTTGGAGTGAATGATCAATAACTGCGGAATCTCGCGTCCAAAAACCTGCGGCGAGATCTTCTCCGCAAACTCCGTCACCGCGATCGTGAAGTTTAAATACTCGTCACGCAAGCGCTTGGCGAGCGCCTCGTCGCCCTTGTTCAACGCCTCCGCATAAGGCACGTTGAAAATGAAATCAGAATTCTCGATCGTGTGCGGCGTAACTTTGTACCCACGCGCCAGGAGAAACTGCTCGATCGCTTCTTTCTTCTCACGCGTATCCCCCGTGTGCGTCATCGGATGTCGAAAATAAAGTTGATACGGCTGCCGCGACTTCATCAACTGCCGCGTCACAACGTCACCCTTCGTTATCTCTTCCTCAAACTGTTCAACTGTCAGACGATTGAAATCGGGGTGAGAATACGTGTGGTTGCCGAGGATCATGCCGCTCTTGACCCACTGCCGCAGCAGATCGATACGCGCCTCACGTTGGCCGGCGACGTCCAGCATATGCTCGTTTACGAAGCCAACGGCAACAACTTTGTGCTTCTTCAGCGTGCTTAAAATCTTCGCAGTTGCCGTTTGCGCACGCGCGACATACGGGCCCTCGCGAAACTTCACGTAAGGCAGGTCGTCAACTGTCACCGCCATCGTGCGCGTCTGCGCGTGCACTGACGTAACCAAGCAAACCAGAAAGACAATCAGGAGTGTGTGTTTCATAATTTAGCCACAGAATACACGGATAACATCCGGATTTGTTCCGTGTAAATCTGTGGCTAGTTTCTCCTGTTTACTCTCGCTCTGGCAACGATTTTAGATACTCAACCACGTCTGTTTTCTCTTGTGCTGTCAGACCAAGGCTGAAGCGAGTGTTGTAGTGGTTGACAACATCCAGCAACGTCGCGAATCGTCCGTCATGATAGTACCGGCCCTTGTTCGCGGGACTCATGAAGACACCATTCTCGCGTATGAAGATGCCCGCCAGGTTCATCGTCTTGTAAACGCCATCCGGCGCCCGGTCAGCCTGGAAACTATCGATACCGATCTCCGCCGGCGTGTGCAGGTTCCAGCCCGGCTCAGTCCACAGCGGCTCGACGTGGCAATCGTTACACTTAGCTTTGCCACTAAACAGTTCGTCTCCACGCTCTGCCGCGGCAGCGTCAAAGTCTACTCCCGCTTCCGGCGCGGGCGCAGGAATCGCGAGTTGATAGAAGTGAAGTTCCGGCAACTTCTTCGTTATGCGATCCTGATCGGGATCAAGGTGCGGCAGGTCGGCAAAACCATTGGCCGCGGCGATCGGAAACTTAGCGGCATCGTTTAGTCGCGGATCGAAGAACCTGCCGATGCCATGCATCTCCAGGGCTGCAACAAACGCGTTCCAGTAACTGACGGTGCCCCACGCTCCTGTCCATGTGTGCTGGTTGTAACCGGCAAGGCCGAAAGCGTTGGGAATCAGAGTCGCTCCGGAAACGTTTGTTCCCGTAACCACGCCGTCAGTGACTTGTTGTGGATTAAACGCTTTGCCGTCCAGACTCAACTCCGCGTCAAACTTGCCTGGTCCCCAACTATTCAGCACTGCCCGAACAGTGTCCTGGCTTACGCCCAGTAGATTTGAGAACGGACTGAGGTTTGGAGCAGCAGCGACGATCTTGCCGACATCAAGATCGCGGTTGGCCCAACCGTCAAGCCGGTGACCAACACCAAACGTCAATGAATTGTCGACTGTCGAATGGCAGAAAGCGCACGTAATGCCAACGGCGTTGAGATTATCACCGTCGAAAAATCCCTCGACACCAACTACGGCGTTCAGTTTTAGCAGAGCAACCGTCGTGGCCGGATCATTGAGATTGACTTTGCCTTGTTTGAGTTTATTGATGAGAGGCTGCGGTAAAGCATCAACATCGACTTTCAGACCGAGCGATAAAGCCGTGGTCGGGCTAATACCGGAGCCAACCCCGCCAAGAGCTGCGCCTTTGATTGCCTGGTGAAGTTGAAGCTGGCCGCCCCAAAAAGCTTCGTCACCAAAAGTGTCAAAGCGAAATGTCTGTCTCCCATCTCCTAAAAGCTCGTTTGCATTCGCAACGATCTCCGCGTCGAAATTTCTGAGCTTTTCTTTCCTGGCGTGACTTTGAGCCGGTGGTCCTTGTCTGATAGATGACGGCGCCTCAGCGTGTCCTCTGTTAACAACAACGAGAACAACAATCGCTGTCGCCAGTAACGCAATTACCGCGTACAACCCTTTGATCGACATAATACTTACCTCCGGACGATTTGGTGACGTAATCGCAAGGGGCACTAGTTTGCGTGTAAGTGAAAAGTAGAGGGAAGCCTCTCGACTTTGCATAGAGGCCGGGTCAGTGCTACCTTCCACAACATCAGCACTAACATTTTCTGCGCCCCCGGATTTGCGATCAAACGGGGGCGATTTATTAGGGGATTGGCGATTTAGGATACGCCCTAAAAGCGACTTTGTAAAGAGGTGACTATGACGGTCGGTGAGAACAAAGGATTACGTTTTCCCTGCGAATGCGTGTCGAATTCGCCGGGCGGCTACTCAGACCCGTGGGCGGACATTACCAAAAGGAAATTACTGCCCAATGGCACCAAAGAGCAGATTCTGACGCTGCTCGCGGATGAGCCAAAGACGCTTTCTCAGTTGGCTCAGGCATTGAATCTTTCTCCGCCGAGCGTGCATACACACATCAACGACATGCTCAAGAGCGAGCTCTTGCGCGAGTCGGAAGAATACGAGAAGAGGCATCCCAGCGAGCGTTATTACGAGCCGAACTTTCCGATATTCAAAGCCGAGGAATGTGCGGAGTTTCGGACGCTCTGTGAAGAAATGGCGGAAGAGCTGGCTACTCTTTTTGAACAGCGACGAACCAAGATGGAACGAGCGTTTCAACAGACCAATCTGCCCGAGCATGGCTGGCAGCTTTCTGATGTGACACAGTGTTTGTATGCGAACATGTACAGGAACGCTCGCACGTTATTGCAGGAACGCGGCCTCCTCACGCCCCGAGCAAAACACGCGAACGGCGCTGAATGGATCTTTTGGGCGGAAGAACGCCAGGATTAACAACCGTACGTCACTGGGCCCGCGTCGTATCAAACACAACCTGGTCATAGCGCCAGAGCTTCTCGAAAAACTCATGCGCGAGCGGCGAGGCTCCTTCAACTTTCTCAACAATCTCGGCAACGCTGCGACGGCCGTCAATGGCTTCGTAAATCTGTTTCTCTTTCTCGTTAATCAAAATAAAGAGATCGTCGAAGAGGTGAGTTCGGTTCACTAATGCGCCGGCAGCGCCCGGAGGAATCTGATCCTGAAGGCACATGGTCCACGGTAGACGAACCGGCACATAACGCAGGTAGCGCTCGTCCTCGAAACTTATCTTCGCGCAGTCGTTGTTCATATCGCTTCGATAGGCGATGAAACTGTGATTAGCCATCAGACCTCGCAACAGCTCCATCTCAATGTATTGCTCACGTTCCGGAAGTGCCGCCAATCGTTTCGCATGCGGTGTCTTCGCGACTGATCCGCATTGCGGCAGGTAAGCTGCCTGCCAGTACCAGCGTCCCAGCACGAGGTCATTGTGTTCGATGAAGTCGAACAGTTGTGCCACTGAATACGACCGGTCGCGCGGGTTCAGCAGTGCATCAGCCAGCGCGTCACCGTTCGGGAATTCCCGCGAACCGCTCTGTGTAGATAACAACGGATGAAATTGAGGGAGTGTTTTCAGCACCGCAATCAGATCGTTGATCTCTTCTTTCGAGGTTCCGATACCGAGTTTGCGGCAGTAGTCCTGAAGCATGTAAACGCCGGCGCGACCGTAAGGCGCATAAACCATCAGGTACATCGCACCGTCAGGTTTTAAGACGGAGCGGAGCGCGCGCAAACCCGCATCGGGATCGGCGAGATGGTGCAGCACGCCGGTGCAAACGATGAAGTCAAAACGGTGGTCCAGATCGCCGGCGTTCTCTATTGCCAACTGCCGCGTGTTGAGATTAGTCAGGTTGTATTTCTGTTTTAGCGACTCGGTGTGCTCGAGACTTGTCGTACTGACGTCAATGCCGGTCACGCGTGCCGCGGGATGACAGATCGCAAACTTTGCGGACTGCCACGTTCCGCATCCGGCGACGAGTATGTCCAGATCGGCACGGTATTCCTTGTTGGGCCAAAGCAAATGGAACTCGGCGAGGTGGACATTGTGGTCCTGCCACTGATCACGCGCACGATCCAGACTCTCGACAGGAGGCGGAAACGGGTGACGAGTGTAAAACTCGCGGATCGGATCGGCGCTCAGGCCGCTCTTGGAAGATTCAGGCTTCATGGGTGTTTGGTTATCGGGGCGGAGATTATACAAGTCACAAACGCGCGAGGAAAGAACAAGTCAGGATCAGGAATAGAACGCTCAGAGAATAAAACAAGTCAGATCAGAATAGAACAAGTCAGGAAGAGGGGCTTGCCCCCGCTCTTAAACCCTCAGCAGCGGGGGCAAGCCCCTCTTCCCGACTTGTTCTATTCCTGGTTCTTGGACCTGTTCCTGAGGTGGACCAGTTATTACGCTATAATGATTCACTTTCGAGATCGAAGGCGAGTTGAGTCTCGCTTCGTACCATTCGCCGCAACAAGAGAGGCTCGTCGAACATTTGCTCGAGCCCACGCACGATCGCATATTTCGGGTCATCCGCGATTCGCACCGGCAACCTTGTTTCTTCGCGCAAGTAGTCATCGAGACCACCGAACTGCGCTCCACCGCCGGTAAGTATGATGCCTCGATCGTAGATATCAGCCGCGACTTCAGGAGGGAGTTCCGCGAGCGTTGAGCTAATTCCCGCGACAATGTTACGAACTACTTCCTGAGCAACGGGATAGATCTCGCCGGCCGTGATCTCTATAGACTGAGGCATCGCTGTTAGAACCTCGCGTCCGTTGATCGGAATTTGACGCGCAAGGTTAGTAGGAACTGTGGCCGATGCGAGCTCAAGTTTGAGACGTTCCGCCGTCCTCGCACCGATGAGGAGCCCACGGTGACGGCGCACATGATTGATAATCGCAGCATTGATACTCGAACTTCCAATCCGCTCAGCACGCGCCCGGACAATCTTGCCATTCGCAACGATGGCGACGTTCGTCGTCCCGCCGCCGATATCAACCACCGCGGAACCTTTGGAATCATGAGCGCTGACGCCCGCGCCAAAAGCTGCCGCCAACCCTTCCTCGA
This sequence comes from Pyrinomonadaceae bacterium, assembly GCA_035275005.1. Lineage (GTDB taxonomy): Bacteria > Acidobacteriota > Blastocatellia > Pyrinomonadales > Pyrinomonadaceae > PSRF01. The sequence goes on from DATENQ010000239.1 coordinate 5,533, forward strand.
TCATCCCCACGCGCCCGACGCGCGCATCCTGGGCGGCGCTCAACAACGCGCGCCGCTCAACTGGCGTGACGTCAGAAAAAACACTCATCAGCGCACGGCGGCTAAAATGCGAAATGCCACCGCGGGCCTGGCTCACAAAATAGGCCAACATCTCCTTTGTTCTTTCGAAGTCAGCGACGACCCCGTTTTGTAGTGGAGCGACTACGGCCACGCCACGGGCCTCGCGTCCGTACTTCTGTTGCGCCTCTTTGCCAATGCTGATTACTTCGCCTGTTAACGAATCGATCGCAACCAGAGACGGTTCATCTACTACGACGCCGCGTCCGCGCACGGAGATGATTGTCGATGCCGACCCCATGTCGATTGCCATTGAATCGGACACGAGGTCGCGCAGCGCGCGCATACCCAGGAATGCTGATGTCTTTTCCAGAAACGCCATCGAGCTATGATTGTAACTCACCCGCGCGGACGTTCAGGCGGCGCGGTGAATTCACCTAATGTTGCGCGTACTTGTTGCTCTCTGCCGTCGCGTTTGACTGTGAGTGTGATCTCCGTTCCCGGAGGCGAGCTCGCGATCTTGTTGCGAAACGTATTCGGATCGGTGACCTGTTCTCCGTTTAGCGCCGTGATCACATCCCCAGCGCGGAGCCCGGCCCGATCGGCGCCACTGCCGGATTGCACTTGATACACGACCACTCCCGGTCCTTGCGTGACGCCCATTCGCGTCGCTTCTTCCGACGGTATCTTCAGCGCAGTGACGCCGAGTTGTCCGCGTCTTACCCTGCCCGAATTGATCAACTGCTCCACTACCGTGCGCGCCATGTTTGAAGGGATCGCGAATCCTAGTCCGATGCTGCCGCCGGAAGTGGAAAGTATTTGCGAGTTGATTCCGATCAATTCGCTGTTGGTGCTGACGAGGGCGCCGCCTGAGTTGCCTTGATTGATCGGCGCATCGGTTTGCAGAAAGTCTTCAAAGCTGCCGTTGCTAAGACCAGTCTGCCGGCCCTTCGCGCTGATGATTCCCATCGTGACGGTTTGTCCAACGCCTAAAGGATTTCCCAGCGCCAACACCACGTCGCCGACGCGCATGCGATCCGAATCGCCCAACGTCAACACTGGTAGATTGCTCGCCTCGACTTTCAGCACTGCCAGGTCGCTAGGCGGATCCGCGCCGACGAGTTTCGCGTCAAGCGAACGGTTGTCGTATAGATCCACTTTGATCTGTTCGGCGCCGTCGATCACGTGGTGATTGGTGACGATGTAACCATTCGCGTCGATGATCACACCCGAGCCGAGGCCCTGACGCAGTCGTTCACCTTGCTGTTGCGACTGTGGGCTGCCGAAGAACTGGCGAAAGAATGGATCGTCCATAAACGGATACTGCTGCGGCTGGCGCACGCGCTGAGACGAATGAATCGTCACCACCGCGGGCGCCACTTTGGTAACAACGTCGGCATACGACGAGACCGGCATGACAGCCGGGTTGCTGGTTGGTGAAGCTGAGTTTGTGGCGTTTGGATTCGAGGTGGTTGACAATCGAAAGCCGCTATCATTACCGCGATTACATGCACCCACGAGGATCGCCAACGTTACGATCATGCCTAATTTATGTATCTTCATCATTTCCCCTTATTGATATAAGCTCGCGATTTAACTCTTCGATTCGTCCGACGAGGTCGAGAATGATTGCCGCGCCGGTGAAGTTGACGCGCAGGTCGCGCCGCAGTCTCTGCATGCGGCGAAGCTGGACCACCGCTCGTCGTGGCAGCAACGGTTCATCCGTTCCACTGTCAACTGTCTCAATCAATCCTTCTCTGGCGAGTCGCACCACGAGTGAACGGCGCGCGCCGGTTGTCGCTGCAACAACATCAAATGTTAACGGTTCATCGAGATCGAAATCGGCTGGCCACATCGTTTTCACCTCATTGCTGTCTGCGCGGATCGAATTGCGAGACGCGCTTCAACTCTTCGTACAGGCGACGTTCCTCAGCACTCGCTTCCTTCGGCACTACGATCTTCAGGCGCACGTACTCGTCGCCTCTGCCGCCTTTACGCTTGTTCAAACCCTGGCCGCGAAGACGTAAACGCTGGCCACTCTTCGCGCCTGGCGGAACTTTCAATTCAACTTTGCCGTCAATCGTCTGCGCTTCGACACTCGCGCCAAGAACTGCTTCCCACGGCGCAATGGGCAACTCAACTTCCAGATCGTCACCTTTTACTGTGAAGACAGGATGAGGTCTGACTCGAATGTGCAAATAAAGATCGCCCGGCTCACTGCCGTTACTGCCGCTTCCGCCTTGCCCAGCGAGGCGCACCGTCGATCCATCGCGCATACCGGCGGGAATGTTTACTTCAATATTCTTCTGCTTCAAGACCTGTCCCGAGCCACCACACGTGTCGCAAGGCTTGTCACCAACAATCCCGGAACCGTTGCACGTCGGACAGATATCAGCTACCTGCATCTGTAGCGTGCGGCGCGCGCCGCGATGCGCGTCTTCGAGCGATACCTCGAGCTCGGCTTCAACATCCTGACCGCGACCGTCGCGTGCACTGCGTCCTCTGCCTGCGCCACCAAATAACTCTTCGAAGATGTCGAAGCCCGCGCCGCCGCGTCCGCCGCCAAAGCTGCCAAACTCAAAATCGCTGAAGTCGAATCCGCCTGTGCGTGGTCCACCGGCTCCTTGTGTTGGTCGTCCCGGCGGCGGTGGTGCTCCAGCACCAGCCTTAACAGCGCGCCAGTTTTCGCCGTACTGATCGTAGAGCTTTCTATTCTCCGCGTCGGAAAGTACCTCGTAAGCCTCTTGCAACTTCTTGAACCGTCCCTCGGCAGCCTTGTCGCCCGGATTCAGGTCCGGGTGAAACTTGCGCGCCAGCTTGCGATAAGCCTTTTTGACATCGTCGTCCAAGGCGTCGCGCTTGACGCCCAGCACCTCGTAATAGTCTTTCGTATTCGTTGCCATCGCCCAGGGTTTTATTAGCCACGGATGAACACAGATGAATTACTGATCTCTGTTTTATCCGTGAAATCTGTGGCTAATGCGTTAATGGTACGCTTTTTTTTGATAATACCGAACACCCGGAATATAATCCGCAGCAGCGCCCAAGCTATTCCTGCACCCTCGCTCTTTTGGCAATCACGTCACCTGGGCTGACATGTAAAAGCTATCTTCGACATTACTGGCAGAGGCTAGATCCGCGCTAAGGGACCTGACGGCATCAGGGGAAACAAGGAGAACACATGCCTAATAAATTGGACCCGATTAAGAACGCCTGCGCATATATAGATGCCGGCGAGATGCGAGGCACCGGATACCTCGTAGCACCCAATATTGCCGTCACTTGCAACCACGTGGTGAACCGCGTCACGAATGGTCAACCGGTCGCGCTTCGTTTTGGTAACGAGACGCGCCAGGCAAGAGTACTGGTCCGGGACCCGGATGCCGACTGCGCCATTCTGGAACTGACGACTCCGATTACGGGCGTCGAACCACTATCGCTAACTCCTAATGACTGCGATCGTGGTGACCTGTGGGAAGCTTACGGGTTCCCGGCGATTACCGGAGAGGCAGGACACTTTCTCAGCGGCGAAGTCCAGGATCCTTTAGGGAAAGATCCTTCGAACACTGAAGCCATCGTGCTCTATTCGCGTGAAATCGCTGCCGCGGAAGGAGCGCCACCACAGGGATTCTCAGGCACGCCCGTGTTGGTTGACGGCTATGTTGTAGGGCACTTGAAGAAAATTATTCCTGGCGCGCGGACGGATAACACTTCGTCCCGAGCGATGATGGGAACGCTTTACGCGTGCCCGTCGCGGTTGGTCACCAGGTTGCTACCGGCGACGACCCGCCGAGTTGTACTAACGCCACAACCCGCGACAACTGGTTACGACCCAGTCTGGTATGTACCACGTACTGAGGCGGAGGAGATCGCTAAGAACTACCTGAAATTTCCAGGAACGCCGGTTGTCCTCTGGGGACCATTCCGTTCGGGAAAAACGACTACGCTTAAGTATTTGATTGAACAAGTCCGCAGCAACACGGCAATCAAGAGCAAGATCGTGACGGTCAACCTTGGGCTCTTAGACTCAGAAGCACAAAAATCTCTTGACACTTTCTTGAAAGAGATGGCGCGGGTTGTGGCGGAAAAGTTCAATACCGATTCCGACCTGGTAGACAAAAACTGGAATGGAGGTACGCCGAACGCTAAGTTTACGAGGCTCATGAGAGATCATTTGCTCCCGAGGGTAGAGGAAAATGGACGCCTGGTGCTGGCAATCGATAGAGCGGATGAGATCTGGCGGCGACCTTTCAGAGGAGATTTTTTTAGTCTGTTGCGCTCCTGGGCCGGTGATGTGGATGCCGAAATCTTCTCGCGTTTACGATTGATTTTGGCCGTTTCGTCTTCTCCACTTTTCCTCATAGACGATCCCAACAAATCGCCCTTCAATCTTACGGATCCTATTGAGCTCAAGGATTTGGACCCCGACCAGATTCGGATACTTGCGGAACGCTACGGCCTTCACTGGAATAATTCCGATTTGCAAAGCGTGCGAAATTTAGTGGGCGGTCAGCCTTACCTGCTCCGCGTTCTTATGTTCCGCGCGAACTTAAACAGAACTCCGGTGAGCCAACTCCTCGAGCCCGAGAATCTGACCCAGGTGTACGCCAATTATTTTGATCAATATCGCGCGTGGCTGTACGAGAAAAAGGAGTTGGCGAATGAGCTTCGTCGCTTTACCAGTGCTCCGCTAAAGAATGACGGAAGCATTCCGACGTTATCAGCCGATAACAAGGACGCCTGCCATACGCTGACCAGAGCCGGGTTGTTAGTCCTGGTTCCTAATAGTAACGATCAATACCGCTTGCGCTACGGACTTTATAGATACCTGTTTAATTAGCACGCCCCGCGAGGTGAAACATTATGACAGAAGAAGCGAGTCAAGACACGACACGTGGAGCGCCGCTGCGCTTTCAGTCCGGCGGCGCTGTTCGTCCAGGTGTGTTCTACATCGAACGCGACGCCGACGCAGAGCTGCTACAGACATTGCTGGACGGTGAATACTGTTACGTTCTCGCGCCCAGGCAGATGGGCAAGTCGAGCCTTCGCGTGCGTGCCGGAGAACAACTCCGCAAGCACGGAGTGCGGTACGCAACCGTCGATCTGCAAAGCATTGGAAGCGGCAAAGACATCAAAATTAACGACTGGTATCACAGCGTAATCGATACATTGAATAGCAGTTTAGGATTGAACAGCGATCTGACGGCGTTTTGGACACAGCAGGGGCAACATCTCACCGATCCCGATGCGCTCGGGCGTTCAACCCTTTCCCACTCATGGGCAACTTTTCTACAGCGAGAGGTCCTGGCCCACACCACAGAGCCCATCGTGATCTTTGTAGACGAGATCGACTCAGTGCTCTCGCTTCCTTTTTCTACTGACGATTTCTTTGCGGCGATTCGCAGTGCTCACGAATCACGGCCGGAGCACCCGGAATATAATCGTCTGACGTTTTGTTTAATGGGTGTGGCTGCGCCGAATGATCTCATCCGTGACACCACGCGCACGCCTTTCAATATCGGCAAATCCATCTCGCTCGACGACTTCACCTTGCCTCAAACCCAGAAGTTTCTGGGCGGACTTTCCAATGTCAATGGTAATAGCAACGAGTATTTAAGGGCTGTATTCTCCTGGGCCAACGGCCAACCATACATGACACACAAGTTGTGTCAGGAAATCGCGAAGCTCGATGGCCAATCATCAGGCCAAAGCGAAGCGGAAACTGTTCGAAAGTTAGTGGAGACTACCTTTCTGCAAAGAGGGCGGACCCAGGATTCCAATCTCCGTTACGCAGAAGATCGCTTCGATCAGATCCAATCGTCTGCGACTAAGAGCCAGTTGCTCCAGTTGTATCGTCGTCTGCTACACGGCCAATTCGTCGAAGTCAAAGATGACAATCCTGCGCAGTCGGAGCTGAAGCTCACGGGCCTCGCCGCTGAACGACACGACACGAAGGGCGTCATCCTCCAGCGAAGAAACCAGATCTTCGCCACAGTTTTTGATGAGAAATGGATCCGAGAAAAGGAGGGCGAACGTCTTTTTCAGGAAGCTTTGGCTAAATGGCTCGAAGCGCACCAGCGTGGCGCTAGCGGCGAAGAGTACCTGCTGAGAGGCGAAGCGCTCGAGGAGGGTCTGGCCTGGTGGCGACAAAGATATGACGTTACAAGAGAAGAGCGCGAATTCCTCCTCGCCTCGCAGGAACTATCGCGCACCAAAGCGCTGGCAGAAGCGCGTTGGGCGAAGCGCTTCCGAACGCTTTCAGGTCTCTTAATAGGCGCACTTATCATCGCAATTGCGTTAGCAGCGATTGCCTTCAAACAGAATTCGGCGCTAGTCGCTTCGCGGTATGAATTGGAAAGAAGGGCTGCTGAGCTTCAGCGCTCTCAAGACAACCTGATTTCGAAAAACGAGCAATTGGTAGCACAGACGGAGCGTGCTGTTAGCGCGGAAAAGGTCGCTCGCGATAATGCATCGAAAGCCGAGGCAAACGCAGTCGAATTGGCAATGACCGCCGAAAAGTTGCGGAAAGCCAATTCAGAACTCTCCAGCGCACGTGAAGAGAGCGCTGCGGTTCTAAATGCCAGCCGAAGACAGCTCTATTTTGCGATTGGTAACCGTGAACTCCAGGATCGCGATCCGGTCCGATCGTCGGTTTTTTACGCGGCCAGCCAGGATCTCATCGACACCAAACACCCCGCCAAGACTGACGCGCTAATTCAGTCCCGCTTCAGGTTGACGGCTCAATTCGTAAATCCATTGATGAAAGACCTCTACAATGCGAGCATCTCGCCTAACGGCACACGCCTGGTGTCGATCGTAGAGAGTGGAACAGTTCGACTATGGGACGCAAAGTCAGGCCAAATGAAAAAAGACCTCGATGGCGATGCGTTGCCTCAGACCCCCTGGAGCCCTGACTCACAACACTTAGTGACGAACTTCAAAGGTGACACCAAATTATGGAATGCCGATACAGGTAAGTTTTTGGGCGACTTTCCCGGCACGGGTAGCTCAACCTTGTACTGGTCCAACGATGGCCGGCGCTTAGTGTCCGCAGGCGATTCAATAATCTTGTGGAATGTGGAGTCGGGCAAAGAGGTCGCGAAGCTGATCGAGAAGAATGCTGACCCATACGCCAAAGTGGCCTGGACCACGGACAGTAAATACCTGGCGACCGTCGATGAAAACCATAATGTGCAACTCTATGACTCTGAAAAAGGCCGCAAGATCAAACAACTTGCCACAAACTTCAATGTCGATCCGTTTGATGGAGACGAATCAGTTCTGATTGGAGGCCGTGGAATATTCCTGACGCACACCGCGGAAGCACTACAAATCTGGGACGCTGAAAGCGGCGACGCGAAAACACTATCTGAAAGCACCAAGATCACAGAAGTGCTACTCTCCGCTGATAGCGAAAAAGTAATAGCTCTGGATGGTGACAAAATACGTCTTTGGAATACGCGAGATGGCTCAGCCATGCCAGCTCTCGATGGACAGTTCAGTAGATTCTATACGTTGGGCATGGGCGACTCTCTGCGCTTAATCACCGTGGGCTTGTCGGGTGAGGCGAAACTCTGGAACGGAAAAACTGGTGCGCATATGAAAGACTTGCCCGTTGTGCTCCCACGCAACGATTTTGATGTTGAGCCCGAGTTCGTTGCGCTCGGGCCAAGTAAACGCTTCGCGCTGGGAAATGGGGAGGTCGTGGAATTATGGGATAGCACGACCGGTGAACGGTTGCACACGCTACCCGTCAAACCTCTTATCGCCCAGACTTTAAGATGGTCCGATGATGAAAACCTGGTGCTCCTGCAAAATAACCCGCTAGTACCCGACAACCAAAATGAGCCCGCCCAGATCTGGGATGCACAGACAGGTAAACTCTTGACAACGCTACCCATCATGGATGGTTATAATGGTCTTTTTCAGATCTCGTGGGCCGGGCGCCGTCTCATAACGAATCAGATCAAGGATGGCTCACTACAAATGTGGGAACTGCGATTCACGCCACAAACAATTTCAGAGCTTATAGAAGACGTTCGTAATCAGTCAGGTTATAAGATTGAGAACGAGGAATTGATCGAATCAAGGAAGGGGAATGCGTCGCCCCGGCCGTAAACGGTTATCGTGAAGTAGATACCCGAATATTCTTGCCATCTGTAGTTACAGTTATGTCTCCGTCCCAGCAGGTACAATAGACTGCCTGCGCCATCAGGATTGGCTCGCTCTGCACTTTGACAGCCTTCATTGTTATCACGGATTTGGCTGGTTCCCGCAACCCAAACGTTCGTCCCTGGATTATCCGCACAGCGCTCTCGCGCGGGAATCCAATCTGCCACGCATTGAATGGACTGCTAAAGCGGTACGGCTCCTCCGATCTTCCAGCAGAAATGATGGAGTATTGTGGTGATATTAGCTTCATCCACTCGTCAGTCGTTCCGTTCACTGAACCGTGCAAGCTTACTTTGAGAACATCGGCTTTCAGAAGTCCTGACTTCTGGTAACGCTCGGTCAACATTGAAATCTCGTCAGTACATTCTTCGTCACTTTGCGTAGTCGCGTCACCAGTGAATAGAAACCGCTTCTCTTTGTAACCGACGAGTACCACCAGTGAATCGTTGTTTTGGTCATCGCAGTCTCTCGATCCACTCAATAGACGTATGCCCACGTCAGGGTCTGCGGCCCTAAGATCATTGAATAGAGATCTGGCATCCGACTTTTCGAGGGCCCGGTCTTTCACGCCGACATATCGAACCTTCTTAAGGGCAACGAATTGTTTCGCCTGCCTCAAACTGCTCATGCCGCTTCCTGACTTCGGGGCGCCGTCTACCAGAGTCTTAACTCTGAACGATTTAAGTACGTCGAACAAATATCTCGTATGATCGATGTGGGGATGAGTGATAATTATTGTGTGAATAGTGCCGTTCAAATCTCGGCGTCGCGTAAAAAATGCATTTAAATACTTGAGCAAGTGACGTCGTGCACTCGAATCACTTTGGTCCTCTCCACCTGCATCGATCATGATCGCGGCTTTCGGAAATTCGATCAGAATCGCGTCTCCCTCCCCCACGTCGATGTAGTGAACCGTCATCTCCCCCGATAGCTGCGCCTGATCCTGCGCGTGTATGGTCTCGCTGGACAGGACCAGGAGGCTGAGAACGAAGAGGGGGAGTAACCGTTTCATAATGACTTCGGATAATATCAGAGACACAAACCAAAACAACAAAAAGAAGGAATCATATGTTGACTCAAACTGAAAAAGGCGCTGCTTTCGATCGACTGCACAAGCGCGCCGGAACGTTCATCATTCCCAATCCATGGGACATCGGTACCGCGCGAACCCTGGAACACCTCGGCTTCGAAGCGCTCGCGACGACCAGCGCCGGATACGCGTTCTCGATCGGCACGACTGATAACAATGTCGGTCGCGATGGAACGCTGGCGCACGCCGCCGAGCTCGCCGCTGCTACCGATCTTCCCGTCAGCATCGACATGGAACACGGCTTCGGAGATGAGCCTGAGGTCGTGGCGGAAACGATCAGACTGGCTGCCGCTACTGGCGCTGTCGGTGGTTCGATTGAAGACTCGACCAAGCGCGATGATGATCCAGTCTACGACCTCGCACTTGCCGTAGACCGCATCAGAGCCGCGGCGGAAGTGGTGCGTAGTCTTCCGTTTCCTTTCACGCTAACGGCGCGCGCGGAAAACTACCTGGTTGGCAGGCCTGATCTGAAAGACACGATCGAGCGCTTGCAAAAGTACCAGGACGCCGGCGCGAATGTGCTCTATGCACCCGGCTTGAAGACTCGAGACGATATCGCCGCGGTCGTCAGCTCTCTGGATCGTCCGGTCAATGTTTTGATGGGTATGAAAGGAGTGCAATTTACTCTCGCCGAGCTCTCGGATCTCGGAGTTAAGCGGATCAGCGTCGGCGCCGCACTCACGCGCTATGCTATGGGAACGTTTCTGCGCGCCGCACGCGAGATGCGAGAGCAGGGGACGTTTACGTTTATCGAAGATGCGCCCGCTTCGATGAGTTCGATTCTCGCATAAGAGTATTTTAGCCACAGATTTTCGCGGATGAACGCGGATCAGATCAGGCTTTGATCTGCGAAATCTGCGGCTAATTCATTCATTGGAGTTTCAGGTGCATAAAATCTTCGGCGGTCGCAAATCCGTGTCGCATGTAAAACGCTTTGCTGCGTTCGGTGGGCTGAAGGATTACCGTCTTGACGTTTTTACTCCTGGCCCAGTCTAAAATCTCCGACAGCATCATTGTTCCAACACCGTGACTGCGGTGCTGCTCGCGCACGTAGAAGTTCGTGAGATAGATGTAATACTCCGGCTCTTCGATCGGATTCGGAATCTTCTCGACAAGCTGTACCCACACGTTGCCAACCGCAGTGTCCTGCAACTCAGCGATCCAGCACTTCCAAAGACTCTCACTCCGCAGTCGCTCGCGCATCCACACCGTGCACCGCTCGACAAACGTCGCCTCATCCTCACGCACCTGATGGAACAATGAGCGGAACTCGTGACGAAGCTTCGCGAGCGTCAATGCATCCGGCTCGGATGCTATGCGGATTTTAATTGGGCCCATCCTGCTTCCTCGTTGAGTTAATATAAGCTCGATATGTCTCGAATCGCACTGGCAAACATCAGATTTCCGGCAACTCGCGAAGAGTCAGTGACGTTGGCCCAACAGGCAATCGCCGCTGCTGGGGCCGAGCGCGCCGATATCATCTGCTTTCCCGAATGCTTCGTTCCAGGTTATCGCGGCATGGGAAAGCAAGTAGCTCCGCCCGACGCTGCATTCCTCGAAGAGGCATGGTCAAACATCGCCGCTACGGCCGCGCAAGCAAACGTCGCGGTGGTGCTCGGAACTGAACGCGTCGTTGACGATCGTGTCATACCCTCCGCACTTGTTATAAATCGTGACGGAACGCGCGCAGGTTTCCAGGACAAGGTTCAAATCGATCCGTCCGAAGACACAATCTACTCGCCCGGCTCGGAAAGATTCCTCTTCGAAACCGGCGCGATGAAATTCGGTATCGCTATCTGTCACGAGGGATGGCGCTATCCCGAGACTGTGCGCTGGGCCGCACGTCGCGGAGCACACGTCGTCTTTCATCCTCATTTTCATCAACACGAACCTGGCAGTTATGTGCCCTCGCAGTTCGCCGATCCCGCAAACACATTTCACGAGAAAGCTGCTTTGTGTCGCGCGGCCGAGAATACCTGCTACTTCGCAACCGTAAATTACGCGAGCCCGGGTTCGCCGACTACTTCGGCCATCGTGCGCCCGGATGGCACGCTGCTCTGCTTTCAACGTTACGGAAAAGAAGGCTTACTGGTTGCCGACATCGACATCAGGGCCTCTACCGGTTTACTTGCATCACGCCTGAGAGATTGATAAGCAAGTTTCACGCAAAGACGCAAAGACAGCAAAGACAGCAAAGACGCTCTGCAACTTTCTTTGCCCGCTTTGCGCCTTTGCGTGAAAACATGATTTATTGCTCATCATGAATTGGGTAGTTCACAAGTTTGGGGGCACGAGTGTCGCCGATGCCGATCGCTATCAAGCCGCTGCCGAAATTGTGCTCGCACGCACACCCGGCGAACGCACGGCGGTTGTGGTGTCGGCGATGAGCGGCGTTACTAACGTTCTCATACAATCGGTCGAGCTCGCTGCCAGTAACAACGACATCTACCTTTCGAAACTCCAGGAGCTCCAGCGCCGGCATCTCGAAACACTAACCGCGCTCGAGCTTGGCCCATTACAAACCGACTCGCTCCGCGAAACTTTCCTTTCCGATTTCAACGCAATCGCAGAAGTTCTAAGAGGGGTTTGGATTACGCGTCTGCCTTCCGAGCGCATCGTGGAATTCGTCTCAGGTCACGGCGAGATCTGGTCGGCCCAAATGCTGAACGCATATCTCGCAGCGCGCGGACACTCTTCAAACTGGCTCGACGCGCGGAAAGTTCTCGTCGTCGAACCGAACAACAACACCATCGCCATCGACTGGCCGCTCTCACAACAAAAACTAAACGCCTGGCACGCAAACCAACCTGATACTGACTTACTGATCATCACGGGATACGTAGCCGCCACGCACGATGGCATCGCCACGACACTGAAACGCAACGGCAGCGATCTCTCCGCCTCGATCTTCGCCGCATTACTCAGCGCCGCCGAAGTGACGATCTGGACCGATGTCGACGGCGTGTTCAGCGCCGATCCTCGCCGCGTCACAGACGCGCAGATCATACCGGAGCTCTCGTACCAGGAAGCAGCGGAACTCGCCTACTTCGGCGCCAAAGTCATTCACCCCAACACGATGTCGCCCGCAATCGCAAACGGTATCACCGTCTGGATCAAAAACAGTTTCAAGCCCGAGGCTCGGGGCACGAGAATCTCGGCGTCTTCATCATCCGACATGCCAATCAAAGGATTCGCGGCAGTCGAAGACATGGCCCTCATCAACGTGGAGGGCACCGGGATGATGGGTATCCCTGGCGTGGCCCATAAACTTTTCGGCGCACTGCGAGCTGTCGAGGTGTCGGTCGTGATGATCTCTCAGGCGAGCTCTGAGCATTCCATCTGTTTCGCCGTGCGGCGTGCGCAGGCCGAGCTCGCCAGGAAAACCGTCGAGGAAACGTTCTTCGCGGAAATACAGCGAGGCGAAGTGCAGACAGTCGATCTGCGTGAAAGCTGCTGCATCGTTGCGATGGTGGGCGACGGAATGATCGAACGGCTGGGGATGTCCGGAAAATTCTTCAGCGCACTGGGCCAGGCGGGTGTCAACGTAAGAGCGATTGCGCAAGGATCGTCGGAGCGCAACATCTCGGCCGTCATCGATCAGCACGAAGCGACCAAGGCACTGCGAGCGCTCCACTCCGCCTTTTATCTTTCGAGCCAAACGCTTTCGATCGGAGTGATTGGCGCCGGACTGATCGGCGGAACATTCCTGGACCAGCTCGCCACTCGCATTGAAGAGCTCCGCCGCGAGCGCGGCATTGACTTGCGCGTGCGCGGCATCATGAACAGCCGCAGGATGAGCCTTCACGATCGCCAGATCGCCCTGGACCACTGGCGCGATGAGTTGAACGCGAGCGTTACTGAAGCGGACCTCGAGACTTTCGTCAATCACGTCCACGCTGCTCACTTGCCACACTCCGTGCTGATCGATGCCACCGCGAGCGCTGACTTACCGCAGCACTACGAAAGCTGGCTGTCGAGAGGAATCAACATCATCACGCCAAACAAGAAGAGCAATGCCGGACCTTTCACTTCCTATCGCAGCCTGCGCGAAACCGCTCGCAAACATCAGCGTTACTTTCTTTACGAAACGAACGTCGGCGCCGGACTTCCAATCCTACACACGCTTCGCGGATTGATCGAAACAGGAGATCAGATCATCAAGATCGAAGGCGTGCTCTCCGGCACACTCTCTTACATCTTCAACTCACTCGCAGCCACGCGTACTTTCTCCGACATCGTGCGTGAAGCTCACGCGCTCGGTTACACCGAGCCCGATCCGCGCGAAGACCTGTCAGGCGTC
>DATENQ010000240.1:0-12569 GCA_035275005.1 Pyrinomonadaceae bacterium
TCCGTCCCGCACGTTTGATACGCGTGGCTTCTTCAAGCTTGACGAACAACTCGGCAGACATAGCTTGAGCCAGTCCGTCAGTTACACAAACGGAAACGTAAGAGAGTTTCTGCCACTCTCGAACGCCACCGATCTTCCGTCGAGAAGGAATGACCTTGGCGCACGACATCTGCTCCTGGCTTTCAGCGACACCATCCTGGCCGGCGAACAGGCCAATCCGTGGGTACTAACGTTGCGCGGCAGTTATCGCGGTGACACGTCTGAAACTCGCCCGGCCCATCCGGAAGCTGGTGTTGGTACAACGTTCCAGATGTTCAGCTCAAACAATACCGGCGGGCTCTTTGGCAATCTCGGCTCGTTTGGGTTTGGCAATCCCATCTCAAAGACATCGTTCGACCAGAAGTACACGTCTGTATCAGCCAACGCCAACAAGCTTCTCGGCGATCACAACCTCAAATTTGGTTGGAACTTCCTGCGCACGCACGTCGATGGAATTGAATCGCAGATTCTGAACCTACAGCTCTTCGCTACCGTGCCCGACTTCATCGCCCTGGGTCCAATCAACTCGGGCTTCTTTACCGTCACCACTGCAGCTGGTCTAACTCCCGATGCCAACGAGATTCACCTGCGCAACAACTACAACGCCCTCTTCGCGCAGGACGATTGGAAGTTTCTTCCGAATCTGACGTTGAACGTTGGCGTGCGTTGGGACTACGACTCGGAATTCGTGACGAAGAAAAACGTGTCGCCGCGCCTGGGTTTTGCGTGGGCGGCAACGCCGAAGACGATCGTGCGCGGGCACTTCGGGCTGTTTTACGATCAGTTTCGACTTAGCCTGGTCCAGGACGTGCCTGCTTTCGGCGGCGCTGACCGTCGCGTGGTCCAGCCGTTCTCTTATCCGCGCGGATTCTTTGGCGTGCCGACACTTGCTCCGGCGCTCATCAATTCAACGCTCTTTCCAGGTGGCCTCTGCGTCTCCCCAAATCTTACTGATGCACAGATCACGGCGGGTAACGTCGCTTGTCCGTTTTCACCGGGTCTCTTTATCGGCATCGACAGGCTGAATCGCGTCGTCGCTCCGGGGCATGCGTTCATTCCTGCGAATGCTGTGATCAATATCAGCAACATCCAAACGCTGTCCGGCCTGACGCCCGATCAATACCTGGCCCAGGCCGCGGCAGCGGTTGGAAAGACGCCGGGCTTCTTCTTCTGGGGACCGTTCGGCGCGCTTTCGCACGCGGCGATCCCCGCGCAACTCTTTCCGACGGACATCGATCGCACTTTCGAGACTCCGTTTACGAGCAGTTTCAGCATTGGTATCCAGCGCGAGATCAAGAATTTCGTGATCGAAGCGGATTACTACCATCGCAACATGAACAGTCTGCTTGGTCTGCGCCAAACAAATACTTCATTTGCGTCACGCGCTTCAACGCGCCAGTTTCTACCGCCATTCACCGCCGGACCGATTCGAACCTTTGGTCCATGGTATGAGGGCACGTATGACGGCGTTGTGATCAGCTTTACCCGGCGCTTCGCAAGGCGTTTCAGCATGAGTGGCAATTATGCTTTCGCTCACGAGGTCGATAATCAACTCGGGATCAATACGCTACCGTCTGACAGCTTTGTAGGAGTAGCGCCGATCGTTACTGAGACTACTACTGGTAGAACAAACGAGAATAGTTCGTTCACGCGGGCCAATGGACGTTTTGTCGAGAAGGCTGGCACGTTCGTCAATGGACCCGATCTGGACAAGGGTCCGTCGGACCTGTCAGTGGATCACACTTTTCAGATCAATGGGTTGTTAGAGTTGCCGTGGCAGTTTCAGGTAAGTGGAATCTTCCGCGCGCAGAGTGGTTTTCACTACAGTCGCCAGGCTCCGCAGTCTTCGCTCGAGGATCCTGATGGTGATGGCACTTTCAACAGCATCGATCATCGTTTCGGGCGTAATGAGTTTACTGCTCCACCGTTCGTCAATCTCGACCTGCGCGTGACGAAGAGGTTCAACATCACCGAGCGTGTGAGGATTCATGCGTTGTTCGAGTTTTTCAATGTATTCAACCGGCAAAATCCCGCCGCGGTGGAAGCGGGAGTGAACAATCTTAACAGGCCATTCGGCGTCCGCAGCCAGGTGCTTCCCGGACGCGAAGGTCAGGTGGGGCTGCGGCTCGAGTTCTGACAATTGTTTTTCACGCAAAGGCGCAAAGGTGCAAAGAAACCTTAGAAACGCGGCAGCGCTTTGCATCTTTGCGCCTTTGCGTGAGAAAAGCGGACCTTTGAATGAACGATGAATATCCTAAAACTTACCTTTGCACTTCTTCTCTTATTTTATTTTTCGATCAACAGCAGCGCCCAGGGTACGCGGCTGCTGCGACATCCGACCGTGAGTCGCGACTCGGTCGCTTTTGAATATGCAGGCGACTTGTGGCTCGTGGCGCGCGGTGGCGGCAGTGCGCGACGCCTGACGTCCACGCCGTCATTCGAGATCGATCCGTATTTTTCACCGGACGGTTCGCAGATCGCATTCACGGCAACCGTGGCAGGCAATACCGACGTCTACGTCATGCCCGCGAGCGGAGGCGATCCGAAACGACTGACCTATCATCCCGGTCTCGATCGCGTGCGCGGTTGGAAGCCCGACGGCAAGAGCATCATCTTTGGTTCAAACCGTACCGGCGCGCCGCAACAGTCCTACATGCAGCTTTGGACCATCAGCGTCGATGGCGGTCTACCAGAGATGCTGCCACCGCCACGCGCATTCTTTGGCGCTTATTCACCCGACGGCACTCGCCTCGCATTTGAAGAATTCTCGACGACTTTCATTCCCGAGTGGTTCGAGGCCAGCATGTGGCGGCACTATCGCGGCGGACGAACACATCCCATCTCGATCATGAACCTGTCGGACTATTCGGTCCAGAAACTTCCGTGGACCAACAGCAACGACACTTTTCCGATGTGGCTCGGCAACACCGTTTACTTTCTTTCCGATCGCAATCACACCGTAAACCTGTTTGCCTATCGAGTTGATTCAAAGCAGCTAACGCAGATCACGCATCACGACGATTTCGACGTGATGACTGCATCCGCCGGTGCCGATGCAGTTGTTTACGAGCAGGCGGGCTATATCTATCTGGTCGACGCGAAGTCCGGCAAACCACAGAAGCTCAACATCGAAGTGACGGGAGATTTGCCGTGGGCCCATCCGCAGTTCAAGAAAGTGGCGAGCATGATTCGCAACGCCACGCTCTCCCCAACAGGCACTCGCGCCGCATTCGAAGCCCGCGGTGAAATCTTCACGGTCCCTTCAGAGAAGGGCGACTTCCGCAACCTGACGCAGAGCGCGGGAGCGCACGATCGCGGCCCGGTGTGGTCGCCTGACGGAACACATGTAGCCTGGCTTTCGGACGCGAGTGGCGAGTATCAACTCATGATCGGCGAACCGACCGGCGTCACTCCGCCGCGCGCGGTTGCTTTGCCCGCGCCCGCGTTTTACGACAGCGCCACGTGGTCGCCTGACGGCGCTCAGATCGTAGTTGAAGATAATCACAACACGCTTTGGGCCATCGAGGTGGCCGGCGGTACTGCCACCAAGCTCGATACCGACAACTATCCCGATCCGATCCGGCAGTTCAACGCCGCCTGGTCACCGGATTCAAAGTGGATCGCCTATTCGAAGAACCTTGCCAATCACCTGCGCGCGATCTTCGTCTATTCGTGGGCTGACAAGAAGGCGTACCAGGTTACTGACGGGCTCGCCGATTCTATCTCCCCGACTTTCGATGCGGGTGGGAAGTATCTTTACTTCATGGCGAGCACCAACTATGGACCAAGCACCGGTTGGCTGGAGATGAGCTCGTTGGATCGACCTGTTCGTCGTGCGATCTATCTGGTGGTGTTGAGTGCGAACGAGCCGTCGCCTCTCTTGCCCGAAACAGGCGATGAGCCAAAACCGCCGGAAACTCCGCAACCAAAGCCCGATCCGAATGCAAAGCCTTCAGTCCGCATCGATCTGAATGGGATCAGTCAACGAGTACTGGCTATCAACGTTCCCGCGGGTGACTACAACAATCTCAATGCGGGCGCGGCGGGCACGTTCTTCTACACGGAGCCGTTTCCCGGCGGATCTCCCGGTACTCTGCGCTTACAACGCTATCAGCTCAAGGATCGAGCGGCGGCGCCGTTTCTTGAAGGCAGCATCCGTGCTTACTCGATCTCCGCGGACAAGAAGAAGCTGATGTATCAAGCCGGTGACGGCGCGAATCGTTGGGGCGTCGTTGCCACTGAGCGCCCGGCAAAGGTCGGTGATGGTCCACTAAACGTCGCCCAACTCGAGATGCGCGTCGATCCGCGCGCTGAGTGGGCGCAGATCTATCGCGAAACGTGGCGCATTCAGCGTGACTATTTCTACGATCCGAAAATGCACGGCGCTGACTGGCAGGCGATCTACGACAAGTACAAGCCGTTGCTCGCTTACGTCGGCCATCGCGCGGATCTCGGATACTTGATCGCGACGATGGGTGGTGAGCTAACCGTCGGTCACTCTTATCTGCTCGGAGCGGGCGACGTGCCGAGCGAAGATCCGGTGTCAGTCGGTTTGCTCGGCGCTGATTTCGCGATCGAGAATGGACATTACCGGATCAAACGCATTTACACGGGCGAGAACTGGAACCCGGATTTGCGTGCGCCGCTCAGCGCGCCTGGAATTCAGGTGGCGGAAGGGGATTACCTGCTGGAGGTCAATGGACGTCCGCTTGCGCCAACGGAAAATCTCTACGGCTTCTTTGAAGGAACTGCGAACCGGCAGACTTTGATTCGAGTGAATAAGACGCCGTCACTCGAAGGCTCGCGTCTGATCACTGTCGTGCCGGTGGCGAGTGAAGCCACTCTTCGCACAAGGGCGTGGATCGAAAACAACCGGCGCCTCGTCGACAAACTCTCGAACGGTAAACTCGCGTATGTGTGGTTGCCCAACACCGGGAATCCCGGTTACACCTACTTCACGCGTTACTTTTATGCGCAACAGGAGAAAGAGGGCGCCGTAATTGACGAACGTTACAACCAGGGCGGCATGGTCGCGGACTACATCGTAAATGAGCTCGATCGAAAAATAATGGGATACTTCGCGTTGCGTGACGGCACTCCGTCGACGTCGCCGATAGCAGGCATCTACGGTCCGAAGGTGATGCTGATCAATGAGTCGGCAGGCTCGGGTGGGGACGCGCTGCCGTACTATTTCCGTTTGCGAAAAGTTGGACCACTAATCGGAACGCGAACGTGGGGCGGGCTCGTCGGCACGCTCGGTGTTCCGCCAACGATCGACGGTGGTGGAATCACAGCGCCGACTCTGGCTTTCTATAACCTCAAAGGCGAGTGGGACGTAGAAAACATCGGCGTCGCGCCGGACATCGAGGTGGATTACACTGCGGCTGAAGTGATCAAAGGACGCGATCCGCAACTGGAGCGCGCGGTGCAGGAAGCGTTAAGGTTGCTTGAGCTCAATCCAACGCGACGTGTGCCACGCCCGGCTCCAATCGACCGCGTTTCGAAGGGTAAAGAGAGATGATGAAGATATTTCACGCAAAGGCGCAAAGGGGCAAAGAAGGCCGCAAAGAAGAATTCAAAACTTTGCGTCCGCCTTTGCCTCTTTGCGCCTTTGCGCGAAACTTCTTTCTGATCCTAATTGTTGCTTCGGTCAGTCACGCACAGGTTGCGCCTTCCGACTACGTGCGCACCGAAGCAATGATCCCGATGCGCGATGGCGTGCGTCTTTACACGCAGGTCGATGCTCCCAAAAACTCCAGCGCCCCGCTTCCCCTCCTGTTGTTAAGAACACCGTACGGTCTTGGCACATCCACACCAGAACAGATCGCAACGCTCGTAAGTGAGCTTTCCGCGGACGGCTACATCATCGTGCGCCAGGACATTCGCGGGCGCTTCAAGTCGGAAGGCGACTTTGTCATGCTTCGCCAGCCGCGCGATCCGAAGGACAAGAAATCCATCGACGAAAGCACCGACACTTACGACACGATCGCCTGGCTTCTCACCAACGCGCCAAACAACAACGGCAAAGTCGGCATGGCCGGCACGAGTTACGGCGCGTGGCTTTCAGTGATGGGAATGCTCGATCCTCATCCCGCTCTGAAAGCAGTGGTCCAACAAGCTTCACCGGCAGACATGTGGCTCGGCGACGACTTTCATCACAACGGCGCTTTCCGTCTGAGCTACGGCTTTGAGTACGCCTACATGATGGAATCGTCGAAGGAGATCACAAACCCAACCACCATTATCGACAAGCTCGACGCCTACGAGTGGTACTTAAATCTCGGTGCGCTTTCGAATGTCGATCAGAAGTACTTTCACGGCAAGATTCCGACCTGGACCGACTTCGTCAACGAACCTGACTACTCCGCATTCTGGAAACGCCAGGGTTTTGCGCCGTGGCTCAACCGCGTCACTGTGCCGATCCTCAACGTAGCCGGCTGGTGGGACCAGGAAGATTTCTACGGCCCGATAAAGATTTACGAGCTACTCGAGCGTCATGACACTGCGAAACAGAACTTCCTCGTCATTGGCCCATGGAATCACGGCGGCTGGTCGAGAGGCGAGGGAGATAAGCTTGGCCGTATTGAGTTTGGCAGTGCGACCGCCGCTCATTACCGCAAAAACATCCTCGCGCCGTTCTTCGCATACTATTTAAAAGGACAAGGCGCGGGTCCGCGCTCCGAGGCCGTAACGTTTCGAACCGGGGATAACAAGTGGGTAGAACACCGCGAGTGGCCGCCGAAACAAAACATCACTGATCAAAAACTCTATTTCCAGCCCGACAAGAAATTGTCTTTCGCTTCACCGCCCGCGAGCGAGCCAAAATGTTCTGAAAGCTATGTGTCTGCTCCCGACAGTCCGGTCCCGTATCGCCCGCGGCCCATACAAGTGCGCTCAGGCTGGCCAGTCTGGCTGGTTGAAGATCAGCGTTTTGTCGATGGTCGTCCGGACGTGCTTACTTTCCAAAGTGAGACACTAACAGAGGACGTCTCTGTCTCGGGAAGAGTCGTTGCGAATCTCTTTGCCTCCACGTCGGGCACCGACAGCGATTGGATCGTCAAACTCATCGACGTTTATCCAGACAAGTACGAGCCCGATCAGACTATGAGCGGGTTCCAGCTCATGATTGCGGGCGACGTTTTTCGTGGGCGCTATCTGAAGAGCTTTGAGAAGCCTGAACCGCTTACCGCGAACGCCATTAATCACTACCAGATTCCGTTTCCCGCCAACGATCACACTTTCAAGAAGGGGCACCGGATCATGGTCCAGGTGCAGAGCACGTGGTTTCCCGTGATCGATCGCAATCCGCAAAATTTTGTTCCCAACATTTTCCAGGCGAAAGAGTCTGACTTTAAGCGGGCCATCCAAACAGTTTGGTGTTCAGGCCCGAATGCGTCATACATCGCGCTGCCAGTCGAGGCCAGGTAAATGTCCGCCGCACCCGAAATCTCCAGCATCACGATCCGCGAAATCAACGAGCTCGCGGAGATGCGGGCTGTTGAAGAGTTGCAGAAGGAGATCTGGGGCGTTCCGGATCTCGACGTTGTGCCTTATACGCATCTCGTGGCTGCAAAAGAAGCGGGAGGCGTGTTGATTGGCGCCTTTGATGGTGAGACATGTGTGGGGTTTGTTTACGGCTTTCCGAGTTTCGAGCGCGGTCAGATGGCCCATCATTCTCACATGCTGGCAGTCAAATCCGCTTATCGAAATTATGATCTGGGGCGGCGACTCAAGCTTGCGCAGCGCGAACACGTTATCGCGCAGGGAATAGATCTGATTAGCTGGACCTTCGATCCGCTGCAAAGTCTGAATGCGCATTTCAACTTCGGCAAACTTGGTGTGCTGGCAGATCGTTACTTCGTGAACTTTTACGGCGAAGACGCGGCAAGTTTTCTACATCAAACGGGTACCGATCGTTTGTGGGTGTCGTGGCTTGTTTCAAGTGAACGTGTTCAGGGGCTGATTGATGGTGGCAGCTATCAAGTGAGCTCCAATCACGGTACACCGTTGGTTCAGGTGGAGGCGGACGATTCATCGCGGCGCAACGATCTCGCTGAAGGTCTATCGTGGGACCAGGCGGCGATTGAGATCCCGTCAAACATCGATGCACTGCCGCGAGAGATGGGTTTGAGATGGCGCGAAGATACGCGCTGGGCATTCACCGAGGCACTCAAGGCCGGTTACTTCGTCGACGCGTTTGTACGCGAAACACGCAGTGACAAACGCATCGGAAAATACATACTGAGCCACAAAAAGGCACAGAAGGCACAAAAAAAGGATTTTGAATAAGCCGCCAAGGAGCAGCACGATGCTTAACCGCAAATCACAAAACCATTTTGCGAAAACACTTTTGTGCTTTTTGTGCCTTTTTGTGGTGGTGATGGGGCAGGCGCCGAATGAGCCGGTCGCTCCTAAAAAGGATACTTCGCAACCGGCAGTTCCCGGGCAGGCTGCAAGTGGCCCACAGGAGATGACTGCCGCCGACGTCGAAGCGTTTCTGGATGGGCTGGTTCCACTACAGATCAAGGAAGACGACGTTGCCGGTGTCACGATCTCGGTAGTCAAAGACGGCAAGCTGCTTTTCGCGAAAGGCTATGGCTATGCCGACGTCGAAAAGAAGAAACCGGTATCGCCCCAGGAAACTCTGTTTCGACCCGGTTCGATTTCAAAACTCTTCACCTGGACCGCGGTGATGCAGTTGTTCGAACAGGGCAAGCTCGATCTCGATCGCGACGTCAATGAATATCTTGATTACAAAATCCCGGACGCGTTTGGGAAACCAATCACTTTAAAAAACATAATGACGCACACGCCGGGTTTTGAAGAGCAGATCAAAGATTTGTTTCTTACTGACTCCACAAAACCCAACCTGGGCCAGTATCTGAAAACGCACATTCCGGCGCGCATCTATCCTCCCGGAACTGTTCCTGCTTATTCGAATTACGCCACCGCCGTGGCGGGTTACATTGTCGAGCGCATTTCAGGCAAGCCGTTTGATGAATACGTGGCTGAGAACATTCTCAAGCCGCTGAACATGACACATTCGACGTTTACGCAACCGTTGCCTTCAGATCTTGCGCCGTTGATGTCGAGTGGTTATCGCCTGGGCTCGGCTGAGGCGGGGCCGTTTGAAATCATCAATGCGTTTCCCGCGGGTAGTTTGAGCAGCAGTGCTACGGACATGGCCCAGTTCATGATGGTCCATCTCGCCGACGGTCAATTGGGCAGCGCGCAGATACTCAAGCCTGAGACAGTGCGCCTGATGCACAGCCGTCTGTTCGCTCTCGACGACGCAGCGAATGCCATGTGTTACGGGTTTTATGAAGAATCACGCAACGGACATCGAATCATCGGACACGCCGGCGATACGATCTACTTCCACAGCGATCTGCACCTCGTGTTGGACCAGAAGCTCGGCTTCTTTGTTTCCTACAACAGTGCCGGGCGCGGCGGCGGCTCGGGAAGATTGAACCTGTGGCATGCGTTTCTCGATCGTTACTATCCCTACACCGCATCCCCCGCAACTTCCGCGAGTGCGAAAGACGACGCCAAGGCCGTGTCGGGCACGTACATCCTGAGCAGGCGTGCGGAGAAGTCGTTTCTGAAGACAGCATCGCTGCTCAGTCAATTCACCGTGTCGCCGGTTGGAGACGGCGATATCGAGATTCCGCAGTTGACCGGTGTAAACGGTAAGCCGAAGCGCTGGCAGGGAATTGGTCCAATGACGTTTCTCGAGCGCGACGGCCAGGACAAACTCATTTTCAAACCGGACCAGAGCGGGCGTATGCAGATGGTCCTGTCGTATCCGTTTTTTATAGGCCAACGCGCCGGTACTCTGCAAAACGGAAAACTGCTTTTGACGGTACTGGGAATTTCTCTGGGCCTGATGTTGCTCACGTTAATACTCTGGCCCGTGTCGTGGGGAGTGCGAAAACACTATGGGCGCACGCTGGAGTTAAGTCCGATTGAACGTTTATTTCGCTTGCTGGTGCGAATCGTCTTCATATTAGATGTGGTCTTCATTGCCGCGCTGTTTGGTCTTACGATGTATGGTCTTAATCATCTCGAGATTTTCAGTGACCAGGGAAGTAAGTGGTTTCGTCTGATTCAGATTGTTGGCGTTGTGGGCGCGATCGGGACGCTGGCTGTTTTTGTTAACATGGCCCTCGCCTGGATTAGCAAACGGAGGCGTATTTGGGGCAAACTAGCGGCAACGATAATGCTGCTCGCGTGCCTCGGGGTCCTGTGGTTCGCTTTCGCGGGCAACCTCTTGCGCTTTAGTTCGACCTATTAATACAACAAAGGCGTCACTCCATGAAAAGCATGCATGGTACGGCCCAAAAGGAAATGACCGTAAGAACCCAACCCGAAATCAGAACGATCACGCGGATGGTTCCGCCCAGCGGCAACCTGGTCCAGGGACAATCTGAGCTCGCGATTAGTCCGCGGTTGGCCCAGGCGGCGGATCGGTTAATCAGTGCGAGTAAGAATCATTACAGTCCGGCGGAAGGTGTTGGCCCGTTACGCGAAGCCGTGGCGCAGAAGATTGCGCGCTTCAATAACATTCAGGTCGACCCGAATGCGACGCCGTTGGAGCTGTTGATTACGCCGGGCGCCACGGCGGGGCTTATCGCGATCGCGCACACTCATCTTCAGAACCGCTCCGCGCTCGTTTTTGAGCCGTACTATCCGTATCACCGTCGCATACTCGATGAGCTTGGTGGGCACGCGAATGTGTTGCCGTTGCACGGTGAGAATCTCGAGCTTGATGTTGACGAGCTGCGCGCGCGTTGTCGTGAGTGGAAGGATCGTTCGGAGTTTCCGTTGAAGGCGATCATTGCGTGCAGTCCTGCGAATCCGACGGGGAAGGTGTTTACCGCTGCCGAGCTTGAAGGGATTGCGGCGGTTTGTCAGGAGTTTGATCTGCTTTGCATTGCGGATGAGGTGTATGAGCACTACGTCGTCGGTGATAGACCGCACACGTCGATAGCGACGCTGAACGGTATGTGGGACCGGACGATCACCGTTAACTCGTTTTCGAAGTCGTGGAATATTTCGGGCTGGCGTCTTGGTTATGTTTATGGCTCGTCGAAACTGATTGCGCCGCTCAATAACAGTAATAATGTGTTTTATGTTTGTTCGCCGACGCCGTTGCAACTGGCGCTCGCGGAAGTGTTGATGTCGGATCCGGATTACTACATCCGGCTGCGTGAGAAGTTTACGGAGAAGCGGCGGGTGGCAGTCGAGGCGTTGGTCGAGGCGGGATTTAAAATTTACGATTCCGGATCGGCGTTCTACGTCTGGGCCCGAATCCCGGATGGTTACGCGGACGCGATCGGGTTCAATGAGATGTTGATAAGCAAGGGCGTAGCCGGCGTTCCCGGAGGCGCCTTCGCCGACAGTGCCGAACACGACAAACACATGCGCCTCTGCATCGCCCGCGAGGACGACATCCTTCACGGCGCCCTGAAAAGGATCCAGGACGCCCTTGTGTGAATTCAGTATGAAAGTACGACCGCTCGCTGCTGTAGCGCTCAGTCTGTTGCTGGCCGCTGCCGCATTCGCGCAAACAGCTAAACCTGCTCCGGCGCCGCTCGAATGGCGGCCGCTTCTCGGCGAATACGTTAATAATGAGAAGACGGTCATCGTTCTCGAGAACGGAGGCAAGCTCTACTCGTTACTCAAACAAACGCCGCCTGGTCCAATGCAGGAGATCCCTGAGAATGTGTTCTACCACGATCGAGAGGGAAAAGCCTCGTACTTCAAACTCGATGGCGTAATCTACACGCGCAAACCTCTTGGCCCGGAGCAAGGCGCAACTCAACTGAAGGTTGAGCCAGTGCGACCAGTCAAGACCTTGATCAAGGAAGCGCTTGCCGCCACACCGCCTAATGAAACCGGAGATTTTCTTCCCACAGATCTCGTCGAGTTGAGAACACTCGATAAAACCATCAAGCTGGATGTTCGTTACGCCACGTCAAACAATCTATTCGGGACGGTCTTCTATTCTCAGCCGCGCGCTTTTTTACAACGCGCGCCGGCGGAAGCGCTCGTGCGCGTCAATCGCAGACTAAAAGCGTCTGGTTACGGGTTACTTGTTCACGATGGTTATCGCCCGTGGTACGTCACGAAGGTGTTTTGGGACGCCACACCGCAGGACAAAAAACTCTTTGTCGCCGACCCGTCAAAAGGCTCGCGGCACAATCGCGGCGCGGCAGTGGATTTGTCACTCTACGATCTCAAAAGCGGAAAACCGGTGGATATGGTAAGCACGTACGACGAGACCACAGATCGCGCCTATCCAAAGTATCCCGGCGGCACCTCACTGCAACGCTGGCACCGCGATCTCCTCCGCTCGGTGATGGAAGCCGAAGGCTTCACCGTCTACGAAGCCGAGTGGTGGCACTTCGACTACAAAGACTGGCAACGCTACCGCATCGGCAACCAACGCTTCGAAAGCATCCAAAATTAACAGGCGCAACTGTAGGGGCGGCACTCCGTGGCCGCCCGTTTTCATGAATAATGCGTGT
>DATENQ010000241.1:0-4188 GCA_035275005.1 Pyrinomonadaceae bacterium
AATAAAACGTTCATCGCCACCAGCATAGCGATGAATCTGTTACAAAAGCGTTGTAACCGTCAGTCTTTTTCAAAAGGCCGCAAGAAAGTTTCATTGACACCGTATTCCCGGCTAACTAAGATGCCGTGAACTTTGAACACACCCACATCAAATCTGAGACTGCTTAAAACCCTATATAGGAGACAACTATGCGGACGACCCCCGTACTCGGAAAGTTTCCCCGGATCCAGTTTTTTGCAGCTTTTATTCTCACGCTGCTAATCGTCCCCGCGATATTTGCGCAAAGTCAGATCACAACCGGCACCATTCAAGGTACGGTTGAAGACGCAAACGGCGCGGTCGTGCCGGATGCAAATGTCGAAATCAAGAATATCGATACTAATCAGACGCGCACGCTCACAACCGACGAAAACGGACGCTTCGTAGCCCCACTATTACAGCCCGGTAACTACCAGATAACTGTTTCCAAGCAAGGCTTCAACACTCCGCAGGTTCCGAGTGCGGTGCTGACAGTCGGTCAGATATTAAATCTGAAATTCCCGTTAGACGTCTCCGACGTAGCAGCAAAAGTCACCATCGAATCCACGCCCACAGTAGACACAGCGAAGACGGAAGCCAGCACGACAATCAATGAAACGGCAGTCAGTACTACCCCGATCCTCGGACGAAAGTTTGAAGACCTGCTGACACTCACTCCCAACGTCAGCATCACGCAAGGACCAGACGGCGACGAGATCAATTTCGCCGGACAGCGCGGGGTTTTCAATAACGTCAGTCTTGATGGCGGCGACTACAACAACGGCTTCTTCGGCGAGCAGCTCGGTGGCCAACGCGCGGCCATCGACATCACGCTCGAAGCAGTGAAAGAATTTCAGGTGGTTGCAACCGGAGCAAGCGCCGAGTTTGGACGTACGGCGGGCGGCGTGATCAACGTCATCACGAAGTCAGGCACGAACGAGGTTCACGGCAGCGCATTTTATTTCCAGCGCCTCGAAGCGCTCACGGCTAATACTTCCGACGGCAAACCGCTCGACAATTTTAATCGTAAGCAGTACGGCGGGACGGTTGGTGGTCCAATCAAGAAAGACAAGGCCTTTTACTTCTTAGCCTTTGAGGGCATTCGTGAACGTCTGGATCGCGCGAATCTCAGCGAGCAAGTCGGAAACACGCCGTGTCCGATCAGCGCGCCTACGATTCTCGCGAATGAAGCCGCAATTAACGGCAACGACGACTGCGCGCGACTGGCGCTGATCAACTTCATCAGGACTACTCGCGGTCAGGAAGAAGGCTTGCCGATCCAGCACAAGATCAATAACCAGGCATTCTTCTCGAGAGTGGACTTTGATTTCAACAGTTCAAATCACCTCTCGTTATCGTATAACTTCGACTATTCGAAGAACACAAACCAAACGTTCGATGTCGCCACTTACGGAAACTCCGCGAACGGCATCGAAGGTCCATCGAAGATCAACGTGTTCCGCGCGAACCTGTTCACCACTCTTTCGCCGACTAAACTGAATGAAGCTCACTTCTCTTACAGTCGTGAGTTGCGACCTCGCGCGGCGGTCGATTCAAATGTTCCGGCGGATACGGCGATGGGGTTTGTCACGACGTTCAGATTTGGCTCTCCGTTCTTCCTCGAACCGAATGTCGATGAGTTGCTTTGGCGGACACAGGTCAAGGACAACTTCTCGCTCATCTCCGGCGATCACAATCTTAAATTCGGCGGTGAATGGCTGCACACGCTTAACGATCAGGTCTTCCGCGGTTTCTTTACCGGCCGTTACATCTTCGACACTCCAGCGGGTTTCTTGCGTTACGCATCAGCGCCCGCCGCAAATGGCTTTGGACCAACTGCACGCCCGTGCTTCACCCCTGCCGGCGCCTTTACCGCATGGATCACTGAAGCTGCTCCGTTCAATCAAATATGCCCTAGCGGAAGTAGTGTAGGTGGAGGACCACTGCTCCTTTATTTGCAGAACGGCATACCCACTGGAATCGCAGGTGCTCCCCCTCCAGGCGCATCCAACATCAAGAACGAAGACTTTGCTCTATTCGCTCAAGACCGCTGGCAGATTAAACCAAACTTCACCTTGACTTACGGCCTGCGCTGGGAAGCTCAGATTTTCCCGGAACCGGTCGTGCCACCCTCGCAAACTGTCTACGCTTCGTTGTTAAACGATCCAAGGTTTCCCTCCGACGGCACGTTGCATAGTCCGAAGAAGGAGTTTCAGCCGCGCCTCGGCTTTGCGTGGGACATAACCAATTCGGGGAAATCAGTGTTGCGCGCTAACGCGGGTATTTACTACGGACGGCAGAACATGCTGTCGCAGGTTGGTTCGATCACAGACAATGGTGTGCAGCAGTTTGGTATCGCCTGTGGATCTGCCTTCGGCTGTAAGCCGGTATGGCCCAACATCGTGAACGTCCCACCGTCGGGTGGTCTGCCCGCGGGCGCCTCGATTCGCGTGTTCAGCAAAGACTACGCTAATCCAAGGATCTACACGGCAAACGTTCAATTCGAACAGCAGATCGCTAATAACCTTTCAGTGTATTTCGACTTCACCCACTCGAAGGGCGTTCACCTGACACGCTTCATCAATCTCAACCGAGTCGGACTGTTTCCGGCATTCGGCGACGTGTTTGTCACCAGTGCGGTCGGTAAGTCTGTCTTCGACGGCTTCACTGTCGGTATGAGAAAGCGGTTCAGCAGCCGCTATCAGTTTGAGTGGAACTACGCGCTGTCTAGAGATAAGGACGACGACTCAAACGAACGCGATCCATTTACCGATCGCTCCTTTAATCCACTGAACCTTAGTTTTGATTACGCGTACTCGGACCGTGACATTCGTCACAAGTTCAATTTTTTCACCTATGTCGAATTGGGTTGGGGATTTGAAGGAAACTTCCGCGTGCAGGCGCGTTCTGCTCAGCCAATCACGCCGGCTATTCGCAACGAGACCAATCGCAACACCTTACGTAAAGACAACTCGTATTTCTCGTTTGACTGGCGCCTTCAACGGCCATTCAAGTTTGATCGCTTCTCGATAATTCCGATTATCGAGATGTTCAATACCTTTAACAACGCGAACAATATCAACCCACTCACCTCGCCGGGACTCTTCAACTTCGACGGGTTTTTGCGACAGGGTGTGGGCGATCCACGACAGGTGCAGTTGGCAGTGAGGTTTACTTTCTAACCGGCATTGATCCGCGTGAAGAATTCGTTCAACTTCTGCGGATCAAGAGCGCCATCGGTGCGCAGGCCGCTGCAAACGTCAACTCCAAACGGCTGAACCTCGCGAATGGCTCTCGCAACATTCGCGGGGTTCAATCCTCCCGCCAGAAACATCGGCACATCAATCGCTTCTCTTATCCTGCGACTCAGATTCCAATCGTGTACGCGTCCAGTGCCGCCGAGCTCCTTGATCGCGAGCGATTGATTGCCGGAATCCAACAACACCGCATTCACGTGAGGCGCCACTGCGATCGCTTCGTCGACTGATTCAGGGCCGGTTACGTGTACAACCTGAACAAGCGAAATTCCCGGCAGTGCGTCGCGTAACTTCGCGTGACTGCCTTCCGGCAGTCGATCGCAGATCTGAATCGTGTTCACTCTGAGTCGTCGCTGTTGATCGATGATGGCGTCCGCTTCCTGCAAGCACGTGAGTAGAAACGAACTCACTCCTGGCGGAATAGTCGCCGCGATCTCAGCGATCAAATCCTCCGGAATCGGTCCCGGTCCACTCGGCATCGCGGACACGAGTCCAACAGCCGATGCACCCGCCTCGATCGCCATCCGGGCTTCCTCGATGCTGGCCATACAACAAATCTTCACACGCGGTTTCGTCGTCGGTTTCATTGCCTGATTATACCTCTGCGATCTCTGCGGCCCTCTGCGAGTTCTGCGTTAAAAGGCGCTCTTGAACGCAGAGAACGCAGAGGCCCGCAGAGATACGCAGAGACCGCCGAGACCACTCTAAGCAACCTCTCTGCATCTTAGGCACAGCTTTACCAAAGAGATCGCGCCCCGGTCTCGACCCAACAAAAGTGCGGGCTAGTTTCTTGCGGCGACCGTTGCCGCACTGTCTCGAAGTGTGCCTGCAAAGGAGAATTACCATGAAACGCTTCCTGCTCGTTACAACACTATTCGTCATCTGCTCGGCCGTTTCCAGTTCAGCTCAAACT
>DATENQ010000242.1:0-10171 GCA_035275005.1 Pyrinomonadaceae bacterium
CGCGATCAGCAGCACCAGATTGACGATCACGAAGAGCAACGCGGCGACGCCGTACACGGCCGAATACATGCCGGGGTGAACGCGGGTTTCGGTTTCAGAAAGCACGCTGATGGTCGACTCACGTACGCGTCCTGTCCCCTCATGTTTCCGCATCCACTCTTCGGGGTGGGCGGCGCGCATTTCACGAGTCAGCAGGTCGAAACGCGCTCGCGCCTGTTCGATGGAAGTGTTGGGCTTGAGGCGTCCGACGAGAATAAAGTGGCGGCTACCGCGGCTTATTACATGCTCACCGCTGGGATCGAGCAACGGCGTGGTCATTGTTGGAATCCAGATGTCGATTCCAAGACCGCGGATCATGCCCGTGTATTGCGGCGGCGCGATTCCGACTACCGTTAACAGCTTGTCGTTGATGTCGATGGTCTTGCCGATGAGATCGGGATCTGAGTTAAAACGTCGCTGCCATAAGTTATGGCTGATGACGGCAACCGGATTCTTGCCCGGCGCCGAGTCTTCCTCGGGAAGAAACGTGCGGCCCTTCTGAGCCGGAACACCCAAAACATCAAAATAGTTTCCAGAGACTGCCTCGCCCCAGATCTGCTCGACGCCATCGGCGACGCCGAGTTTGAACTGGTTAACGCCATACGCGGCGAGCCCGCTGAGCACCTCGTTGCGATCGCGGAGGTCGACGTAGCTCGGATAAGAAGTGCTGTGGTAAGGATGCTCGCCTTCGCCGACATAGATCTCGACGAGCTGTTCGGGATGCGAAACGGGACGCGGCCGCAGCAGGATCGAGTTGACGAGACTAAATATCGCGGAGTTTGCGCCGATACCGATCGCCAGCGAAACCACCGCTACAATCGTCACGCCCTTACTCTTCCAGAGCATCTTCGCGCCATAGCGCAGATCGGTGAGAATCTTTTCCATAATCCGTGTTATCCGTGGTTATTCATAACGCAGCGCCACGAGCGGATCGATCTTCGTCGCGCGCAGCGCGGGAACCAGGCACGCCACCAAAGCAACGAGCACGAGCAGCAGCGGCACCGTCACAAACGTCAACGGATCCGAAGCGTTGACTCCGAACAGCAGCGAGCTCATCAAGCGCGTCAGCGCAAACGAAGCACCGATCCCGATGACCACGCCGAGAAGAGTCAACGCCATTCCCTTCTTCAACACGAGAAACAGAATATTTCGCGGCGTGGCGCCGAGCGCCTGTCGCACGCCAATCTCATTCGTGTGTTGCGTAACGAAGTACGCCAGTATTCCGTATATACCGAGCGACGCCAGCAACAACGCGAGCGCCGCAAACCCCGCCAGCATGATCATCCCCATGCGTCGCTGCGCTGCTTCCGTGCCCAGCACCTCCGCCATCGTCGCAACATTCGAAACCGGTTGATCCGGATCGACTTCACGAATGATCTGTCGCACTGAACCAACGAGGTTCGACGTATCGCCCGAAGTGCGAATCGCGAGGTCGCGCGGAATGAACCACGGGTTATGAGTGATCTGCTGGTACGGAAAATACATCTCCGCTTTAACCGGCTCGTCGAGTCCCATCTGCCGAATGTCGGCGACGATGCCGACGATCTCCATCCAGGGAAGATCTGAATCAGGATCGCCAATCTTGAAACGGCGTCCGAGCGCGTTCTCACCGGGCCAATACTGTCGCGCCATCGTTTCGTTGATGATTGCGACCGGCATGGATTGCGCGTTGTCGCGATTATCGAAGTACCGTCCCTGACGCAACGGCACGTTCATCGTCTGTAGATAGTTGTTACTGACCTGACGATGAGTGGCGTCGTACGCCATTCCCGGAATCGGTGACTTGAGACCTTCCGGATAGAAACCGCTCGAGCCACCTTTCCATAAGAGCGGCACCGAGGTAGTGTATCCCGCGGACACTACACCAGGCAGGTGCTCGACTCGTTGCAGTACCTGCTGATAGAAATTATCGCGTTGTTGTAGCTCCTTATATTTCTCGCGCGGCAGGATCGTGCGCATCGTCAGAACCTTTTCCGGTTCGAGCACTGAATACTGCCGGAAGAGTTGAAAGAGCGTCTGGATAAGCAGGCCCGCGCCAACCAGCAACACGATCGACAGCGCGACTTCAAACACGATCATTGAGCTACGCAAGCGACCAGTCGAGGTGGTGCGTGTGCTGCTCTGCTTCAAAGCATCGTTCAGATCGATGTTGGCGGCTTGTAGCGCCGGCACCAGGCCGAAGATAACTCCCGTCACCACGGAAATAATTAGTGTGAATGCGAGGATGCGCGTATCCAGGTTCAGCGTGGTTGCCAAAGCCATCTGTTCGGGAACAAGACCCTGGAGAAAACTAAAACTCCAGTAAGCCAATAACGTTCCGAGCACACCCGCTGCGGTAGCGAGCAAGAGACTCTCCGTTAGCAGTTGCCTTACAACGCGTCCTCTCCCTGCGCCCAACGCCACTCGCAGCGCGATCTCGCGACGGCGTCCGACAGCCCGCGCGAGCAATAGTCCTGCAACGTTCGCGCAGGCGATGAGTAGTACAAAAGCAACCGCAACCAGCAGCACGATCAACGAGCCACGCGCATCGCCAACAAACTCGTCGCGCAACGGCCGCACCACGGCTCCGAGCTTGCCTTCCATCGTTTCACCCGGATGATCCACCGCCAGGCGACGCATGATTGCGTTCATGTCTGCCTGCGCCTGCGACAACGCCACACCCGGTTTCAAACGCGCCACGACCTTCAGATAGTGGCCGCCGCGATTCGCCAGTTCCTCCTGGTCCAGCGCCAACGGAACCCACAAGCGCACGTCACTTTCGAAAAACTGAAAGCTCGCCGGCATCACACCAACAACGGAGTGCTTTTCTCCGTTTAGCAGAATATCGCGCTTGAGCACATTGCGATCGCCGCCATAGCGGCTTTGCCAGAGACTGTAGCTGAGCACGACAACCTTGTTAGATCCGGGACGATCTTCTTCGGACAGAAAACCGCGACCGAGTAGTGGCTGCACGCCAAAAAGTGGAAACAGGTTGGCATTTACCGCATACGCCGCAACGCGCTCCGGTTCGCCATCGCCGGTGAGGTTGAAGCTCGTCTCGTGGCTGGCGGCCATGTCAGTGAACGACTGATTTTGGTTTTTCCAGTCGACGTAGTTTGCAGGCGCCGGTGTGTTGCGCGGAAAGCCGGCGAAAGTGGCGTCTTCCCAAACGATCACCAGCCGTTCCGGATCTTGAAACGGAAGCGGCCTGAGCAAGACGGCGTTAACCACACTGAAGATCGCTGTGTTGGCGCCGATGCCAAGCGCGAGAGTGATTAGAGCGATGGCCGTGAACCCCGGCCGCTTGAGTAAACCTCGAACCCCGTAGCGAATATCTTTTAAGACTGTTTCCATTAGACCATTCCAACCCATCCACAGATTACTTCCGCGTAATCTGTGGATGGCCTTTCATTCGTACCTAAGAGCCTCGAGCGGATCGACCTTTGTAGCCCGGCGCGCGGGCAGGTAGCACGCCAGCAGCGCGACTCCAACCAGCACGAGGATCACCGACGCGAACGTCAGCGGATCGCTAGCGCTAACTCCAAACAGCAAACTCTTCAGCACCTGCATGGCCGCAAGCGCCACCGCGAGACCAATCCCGGCGCCAATCGCGATCAGCACCATTCCCTGCCCCACGATCAATCTCAGTATGTCGCGTTGCTCTGCGCCCAGCGCGAGACGAATACCGATCTCGTGCCTGCGTTGCGCAACCGCATAACCCATCACGCCGTAGATCCCGATCGCCGCCAGCAACAACGCGCCGCCACCAAACACACTCAGCAGCACGGCTACCATGCGATCGGCGGCAAGCTGTCCGCCGATGCGCTCGCTCATCGTCTGCACGGAAAACAGCGGCACATCCTTGTTCAGCGCGCGCATCTCATTCTGCAGCGAACCGACGACGGCTTCCGGATCACCCTTCGTGCGAACCAGCAGCGCCATTCCCGATTGATATTCCTGGCCGAACGGAATGTAGATGAACGGTAACGGCTGTTCGCGCAGGTTGCGATACCGTGCCGTGCGCGCGACGCCGACGATCTCGCGAGAAGGAACATTCGATCCGATTTGAAGTCGTTTGCCGACCGCGTTGCCACCGTAATAACGGCGCGCCAATTCTTCGTTGACGATCACGACGAGCGGACTTCCGTCCCTGTCCTGCTTGTCGAAATCACGCCCCGCAACGAGCGGAATCCCCATCGTGCTGAAATAGTTTGGCCCCACAGTGTTGGTGTTCAGCTCGGTGTCTTCGTTTGGTTGCTTCTGGTAGCCTTCCAATGTGATGTTGCGCCGGTATCCGCCACCGCTGAGAGGAACGATCATGCTCAACGTCGCCGATTGAACTCCGGGAAGACTGCCGGCGCGTTCGAGCGTTTGTTGAAAAAACTCCTGGCCCTGTTGTTCGCTCAAACGCGCGCTCCGCGTCTCAAGCGAAGCCGTAAGCAGATTGTCTGTTGCAAAACCCGGATCGAAAGTAAGCGCCTGCCGCAGGCTACGCACAAACAGTCCGGCGCTGACCAGCAATACCAGCGACATCGCGAGTTGTGCAATCACCAGCACATCGCGCAAAGCGATGCGCCGACGCCGTGGACCATAAACACCGGCTTCGGCCTTCAACGCCGGCAGGAGATTCAAACGAGTCGCTTGCAGCGCGGGCGCCAGACCGAATAACAATCCAGTGAGTAATGAAACTCCGAGAGTAAAGACAAGCACGCGCCAGTCGACACTGAGGTCCAGACCATTAGCATCGTTTGCCGGAAAGAATTGCGGCAGCAGTCGCACCGCCCACTGTGTCGCCAGCAGTCCGGCGCCGCCGCCGAGCAATGCGAGCAAAAGACTTTCCGTTAACAATTGGCGAATCAGCCGGCCACGACTTGCGCCTAACGCCAAACGCACCGCGATCTCTCTGCGTCGCGCAGACGCACGTGCCAAAAGCAAATTCGCCACGTTCGCGCACGCGATCAGCAACACGAGGCCAACCACCGCAAACAGCAACAATGAAACGCGCTTGACAGCGATCTCCGCCTCTGGCCCCACGCGCGATTCACGCGCGACTGTCATTGGTCGCGGTTCTTTTGGTCTGTCGATCGTTCCGAGGTTCGTTTCGGGATATGCCTGGGCCAGTCGCGCCGCGATCGTCGTCAACTGCGTCTGTGCCTGGGCGACGGAGACACCGGGTTTGAGCCGCCCGATCAGTTGAATTCCGCGATCGTCACGCCTGCCTTTCGTGAACTCGGGACTTGCTGTCGTTGGCAACCAGAACTCCGGCGGCAAGCCGAGTTGCAGACCACGAAAACTCGGCTCGGTTACGCCAACGATCGTGTAAAGCTTGTCGTTGAGCCTGAGGGTTTTGCCTACGGTAGCCGGATCGGCATTGAAACGGCGCTGCCAGAGACTGTCGCTAATCACTACTGGCGTTGCGTTCGCCGGCTGATCGTCCGACGGCTGCAACGTGCGCCCGAGCTGTGCTCTGACACCGAGCACGTCGAAGTAGTTTCCCGTAACGACGAAACCGCGCAGCCGTTCCGCTTCGTTTTCGCCGCTCGCGTTCAGAGTAGTCTGATCGAAAGCCGCGAGACCCGCAAAAACATCTGCCTGGTCGCGAAGATCCACATAGTCCGGATAAGACGAGCCCCCATACAGACCGCTGCTGTAATCACTCGTGAAAACTGCGACTAACCTATCAGGCTCCTTAACGCCCGTGAGCGGTCGCAAAATGAGGCCGTTAATGAAACTGAAGATCGTCGTGTTTGCGCAAATACCTAGCGCAAGCGCGAGTGTCGCCAGCAGCGTGAAGCCCGGCGCCTTTGCGATCATTCGCAGACCGTATCGAATATCCTGGAGGATTGTCATTTTGAGTTCCTCATAAGTAACACCACGAGACATTTAAATGTAGCCACGGATTACACGGATCACACAGATTAATCCGTGTTATCCGTGAAATCTGTGGCCTACCTTAGCGCTTCGAGTGGATCGATCTTCGCTGCTCTTCTCGCCGGCACGAGACACGCGACCAGCACCACCGCGGCCAACACGATCGCCACCGCAATGAACGTCACGGTATCAATCGGTTCCACGCCAAATAGCAGCGACGTCATATAACGCGTCATCGCGACCGCGCCCGCAACACCGATCCCAATCCCGACCACCGCGAGCAGCATCGCGCGGCTCAACACGAGTTTGAGCACGTCACGAATCTGCGCGCCGAGCGCCATCCGCACACCGATCTCGTGCGTCCGCTGCGTCACGTAGTAAGAAGTGACGCCGTAAATTCCGAGCATTGCGAGCAACATGGCCACGCCCGCAAACGCACTCAACAGCAACATCGGCACACGTCGCGCCGCGGCTGAAGCATAGACCACGTCATTCATCGTCCTGAGCCTGTAAGTTGGCACCGCTTTGTCGACGGCCTGAATCGCTCCGCGCACCGGTCCCGCCATCGCCGCCGGCTCACCCGCCGTGCGCACCACAAGCGTGAGACTGCCCCAGTTCGGATCCTGCGCTAACGGGCCGTACATCTGGTCTTCAGCTTCCTTATCGAGTGAAGACTTCGTGTCCCCCACCACGCCTACAACTTCACGGAAAAACTTTTCATCGTGCCAGACAATGAAGCGGCGCCCGATGGGGTTCTCGCCGGGCCACAAATGCCGCGCCATCGTTTCATTGATGATCGCAACCTTCGTTGACTGGGCCGTATCCTGGTCCGTAAACGTCCTTCCTGCTTTCAATGGGATCTGAAGCGTTTGAAAGTAATCATGCGTGATCGTAAGGTACAGCGCGCTTATCTCCTCATTCGGAGTCAGAGGGTGGCCTTCAGCGATCACCCCACGCCCGAGATTAAAGTCGTCAGCACGCAGCGGCAGAGCCAGCACCGCTCCGGCAGACTGCACTCCCGGCGTAGCCTTCACGCTGTCGACCAACTGTTTGAAGATCTGCGCGCGCGGTTCACCCAGTGGGTACTTGCCCGGCGGCAGAGCCAAACGCATTGCCAGCACGTTGTCGGGATTGAAGCCGGGGTTGCTCTCGTGCAGGTGCATAAAACTCTTGATCAGCAGACCCGCGCCGGCGAGCAAAATAAATGAGAGCGCGATCTCGGAAACGATCAGCAAGCTGCCGACTCCGTGACGTCCGCCGGTGTCCGAACCACGCTGTCCGCTGTCCTTGAGTGTCTCGTTTAAATTCGGTCGCGACGTTTGCAGTGCGGGGAACAATCCAAACAACAGACCCGCCAGCACCGTCACACCAAGCGTGAATCCAAACACGCGCAGATCGATTCTGATCTCTTCGATGCGTGGCGTATTCGGAGGAGTAATCGCAATCAGCAGTTTGATCAACCAGAGGCTTAGCGCAAAGCCCAACAGACCACTGACTGTTGAGAGCATCACGCTCTCAGTCAGCAGTTGACGCACTACACGCATGCGACTCGCGCCGAGCGCCGTGCGCAACGCGATCTCTTTCTGACGAGACGCCGCCCGCGCGAGTAAGAGATTCGCTACGTTCGCGCACGCAATCAGCAATACGAACGCGACCGCGCCCAACAGGATCAGCAGCGACGGTCTTAACTCACCGACGAGGCTCTCACGCAACTCGATCAGTCGAACGCCCCAATCGTTGTTTGAATCGACGTAGGTCTGTGCCAGGCGTTGATTGATCGTGTCCATCTCCGCCTGCGCCTGTGAGAGAGGCACGCCCGGCTTCAGCCGCGTGACGACCTCGTATTCATGATTCACGCGAGCTTCCCCGTTTGGATTTAACGGGAGCGGGACCCAAACTT
Organism: Pyrinomonadaceae bacterium; assembly: GCA_035275005.1. Classification (GTDB taxonomy): domain Bacteria; phylum Acidobacteriota; class Blastocatellia; order Pyrinomonadales; family Pyrinomonadaceae; genus PSRF01. The sequence continues at coordinate 7,790 of DATENQ010000242.1, forward strand.
CAGTGTCGCGCGGGTAATTGAAGCCGGCGGGCATGATGCCCACGATTGTTACGGGCTTGCCGTTCAGGGTGATTTTGCGGTTCACGACGTCCGGTGTACCGCCGAAGCGCCTTTGCCAGAGCGAGTAACTGATCACGGCGCCAGCCACGGTGTTTTCCTGAATGTCTTGCGCTTGAAAAGTGCGGCCACTGATCGGATTGATCCTGAAGAGCGGAAAGAAATCCGGTGATGCACCCGCTGCACGCACGCGTTCAGTTTCTTCGCCGGTGCTGAGAAACAATCCGCCCGTGTAAAACGCGGCGATCTGTTCGAATGACTGGCTTTGCTTCTGCCAGTCAACGATGTCCGGTATGGACATGTTGCCCTCAGTGATTCCCAGCTTCGGGTTCACTCCGTAAAAGAGCACGATCCGTTCCGGCTCAGGAAACTGCAACGGCCGCAGCAAAAGCGAATTGACGACGGTGAACATCGCCGTCGTCGCGCCGATTCCGAGCGCGAGCGTTGCAATCGCGATTACGAGAAATCCCGGCCGCCTGAGAAAACTCCGCACGCCGTAGCGAATGTCTTTAATCAGTGTGTCCATTGTCTTGAACCTTAATCTTGGTCGCCGATTTTGGGTCGGGTCAGCGGGGGCAAGCCCCTCTTCCTGACTTGTTCTTTTTAGAGAACGAGTTAGTCCCGAATGAAATAACAAGTCAGGAAGAGGGGCTTGCCCCCGCTGACCCGAACCCAAGCCGAAGGGTTTTATTCGCTCCTCAGTGCGATCAGCGGCTCCACTTTCGTCGCCCGCCGCGCCGGGACGTAGCAAGCGATTAGCGCTACGCCGATTAGCAAGAACGATACAAGACCAAACGTCAGCGGATCAGTCGCACTCACTCCGTAAAGCACGCTCGTGATTGCGCGCGTCGCGAGATATGCGCCCAACAACCCAATGGCAGCGCCGATGATCGTCAGTTTCAATCCGTGACTGAGAACGAGTTTCAGCACGTCGCTAAGCTGTGCGCCGAGCGCCAAACGCACTCCAATCTCATGCGTCCGCTGCGCCACCGCGTATGACGTGATCCCGTAAACTCCGATCGCCGCAAGCATCAGCGTCACGAGACCAAACACTCCTAACACTGTCGCCGCGATCTTCGCCGGAAACAGCGCGAGCTTCATGTGCTCGGTCAACGTCTTCACGTCAAACAACGGCAGATTCGGATCGAGCGACTGCACCTGCTCACGCACCGGACCAAACAAACCCTCCGGATTTCCTTTCGTGCGCACCACTAAAATGCCGCTCGAGCTGTAGTCCTGACTCATCGCCGTCCAGACAAACGGGCGCGGCTCTTCAGCAATGTTGAAATACTTACCCGTCGGCACTAAACCAACAATGCGGACGAATGGCCCCTCGGCGCGCCGGAAGCTGAAACGTTTTCCGACAACGTCCGCGGTGTTTTGCAGCTCCGGCATCAAACGCCGCACGTACGCCTCGTTAACAATCGCCACTTGTTCCGATTTCTCCCCGTCCTGATCGGTGAACTCACGCCCCTGCAAGACCGGCGTCCTCATCGTGCGGAAATATCCTGGTCCAACGCTGGCGGTCATCGCGAGAGGCACATTCTCGCCACGCTCGGCAGGGTGTCCCTCCACAAAAATCTGGTTGCTGTTGTAGTTGAGACTGAGCGGGATGTAGCTCATGATCGCCGCTGACTCGACGCCCGGCAGTGCCTGCAAACGTTCGTTTAGTTGCTTGTAAAACTGTTTACCGCGCGCCTCGTCGTAACCCTGCAAACCGAGATCGAACGACATCGTGAGCCCGTTTTGCGGATCGAATCCCGGGTTCATCGTTTGTAGTTGTTGCAAGGTGCGAACAACGAGTCCCGCGGCAATCAACACCACGAGCGAGATCGCGATCTGGGCCACAACCAGCACGCTGCGCAAACGTGACCTGGCCGCGCCACCCTGCGCCGCCGTGTCTTTCAACGTCGTCGATACGTTAGGCCGCGTGGCTTGCAGCGCCGGCGCTAACCCGAAGATCGCTCCCGCAGCCAACGACACCGCGAGTGAGAACAAGAGCACGCGCCAATCGACGCCGACATCCATCGCAAGCGGAAAATCGATTGGCGGCCTGAATGTCAGCAACGCCTTCAAAATCCAAACAGCAAGCAACACGCCAACGGCGCCACCCACAAACGAAAGCAAAATACTTTCCGTGAGGAGCTGCCGGATCAGGCGTAGTCTATTCGCGCCCATCGCCAGACGGATCGCGATCTCTCTGCGTCGATCGGTTGCACGCGCGAGCATCAGCCCGGCGAGATTGGTACACGTCACGAGCAGCACCAGTCCCACGGCGCCCATCATCACCCAGGTGAAACTCACCACCGCGCCGCGCAGCTCGGG
>DATENQ010000243.1:0-6198 GCA_035275005.1 Pyrinomonadaceae bacterium
AGTGGCGCTCGCGATCTCCTGGCCCATGGAAGCGTTCTACAAGATCTTCTACTGGCCCATCCGCATGCTCGACTGGGCCGGCATTCGCACCGTGCGATTGTTTGGCCTGCACCCATCCGGAGAACACGCGTCGGTTTACACCGAAGACGAGCTGCGTCACCTGATCGACATCTCGCAAAAGAGCGGGCACGTCAACCCTGATGAACAAAAACTCATCCATCGGGTTTTCGAGTTTTCTGATGTGAACGTGCGCGAAGCGATGGTGCCGCGGACAGAGGTTTACGGAGTTCCAATCACCGCAACGCTCGAAGAAACGAGGGAAGCCTTTCGCTCGAGTGAATTTTCCCGACTGCCGGTTTACGGCGCGAATGCCGATGACATACGTGGCGTGGCGTATCGCAAGGATTTTGACATGGGCCGAGCTGATGCCCGTTACTTCAGCCTCGAGACACTGCTGAGAGCGCCGTCGTTCATTCCCGAAACAGCCTCAGCCGGACAAGCGTTGCGAGAGATGCAATCGTCTCGAGTGCATTTTCTCTTTGTCGTAAATGAACACGGCGGGATCGAGGGAATTCTCACGCTGGAAGACTTGCTCGAAGAGATCGTAGGCGAGATCGACGACGAGTTTGACGAAGAGACAAGAGAACAGATCAAACGCGATCGCGACAGCTTTGTTCTCGACGGAATGCTCGCGGTGCGCGCCGCGAACCAACAGCTCGGCACGTCGCTGCCGGAGCACGACGGCTACACGACCATCGCCGGATTTCTCATGTCTAAAGCTGGACGCGTGCTAAACGTCGGCGACGAGATCGTCCATCCGAGCGGCACCTTTCGCGTGGAGAGAGTGGAAGGCAAACGCATCATTCGCATCCGGTTCATTCCCGGCCACAAAGAAGCACAAATTGATCGGCCACAAAAAAGCACAAAAGGCACAAAAACAACTTTGGAAATTCCTTTGTGCTTTATGTGCCTTTTTGTGGCTAAATCTTCTTTGGTACTACTGGCGATCGGGTAGGCGGAGTGGCGCGTCGGGATTTGCGCGGCATGGATCGGTTTGTCCGCCAGGCTTTCGACGCATAGTAGGAGAGAGGGTTCTTTCGTCGAGCCGCGCCAGGGCGCATTCGTCTTGCTGGAGACGAAGCTGTAACGTCTGGACTTCCGCACGCAGGCGAGCCACGTCTTCCTCGCTCAAACCGCGCTGACTTGAACTTGCGAGCCGCGACTGCTGTTCGAGCGTCCGGATACTCGTCTCCATCGAATAAAGCCGAGTCTCCAATTGATTGATGCGGGTCTCCAAACGGATAGAGTCCTGTGGTGGAGTCGCACTGATCGTCAATAAAGCCAAGCCCAACACACATACCAACAACTTGTGTTTCATAAACTCTCCCCTTGCTGAATCAAACTGTAACCTGTCGGGACGCAAACGACTCTACTTCAGTTAAGACTCCCTTTTCCAGATGCATTTGCTCTGAAGCAAAACTCGCGGCGTGCGGATCGTGCGTCACGAGCATGATTGTCTTTTTCAACTCGCTGTTCAGAGTTGAAAGTATCTGCATGATCTCTTCACCGGAACGCGCATCGAGATTTCCCGTTGGTTCGTCGGCGAGAATGAGATCCGGATCGGTGACGATCGCTCGGGCAATTGCAACACGCTGCTCCTGCCCACCGGATAACTGACGCGGTTGATGGTGCATGCGATCGCTCAAACCCACGAGGTCGAGCGCCGTCTCCACGTTCTTCCGCCGCTCCGCTTTCGACAGCTTCGTCAGAAGCAACGGCAGCTCGACATTTTCAAACGCAGTCAGGACCGGAACGAGGTTGAAAGTCTGAAAGATGTAGCCGATGTGAGCATTGCGCCAAACTGCCAGCTGGCTCTCCGTCATCCTCGTCAGGCTGGTCCCCATCACTTCGACTTCGCCTTCCGTGACGCGGTCGATACCTGCCAGCAGATTCAACAGCGTCGATTTGCCGGAACCGCTCGGACCCATCAAGGCGAGAAAATCTCCCTCGTGCAATTCGAGATCGACCTGATCCAGCGCGACGACTTCAAACCCGTCGCGATTAAAACGCTTTGTCACATTGCGAACTCGCACTATCGTTTCAGACATAGTTTTGCATCCTCAAACTATTGAACTTTCACACGAGCTCCGTCGCGTAATTTCTCCACTTCAGAAACGGCGACCTGTTCGTTGCCACTCAAACCATCAAGCACCACTAAAGCGTCGCCGGATTCTTCCCCGGTGCGGATGGTCCGTTGCTCGACCTTGTTACCTTTTACGACGAAAACAAATGAGCTGTTGTCGTTTTTAACTACCGCGGCTTTCGGCACCAGCACGCGCGCGATAGTCTTGCCCTCACCTGTTGGAGCTTTGTCGGAGAGGAAGTTGACGCGCGCATTCATCTCAGGGCGCAGTTGCTCGTTTGGGTTCTCAACCTTGACTTTGACCTGTACCGTCGATTTCGCGCGATTAGCTTCGGGCGCGATCTCTTCGATGAAACCAGTGAACCTGAGATTCGGATAAGCATCCGGAATGATCTCGGCTCTTTGCCCTGGCTTTAAACGCGCGAAGTCAACCTGGCTGATGTCCAGCTCGACTTGCAGGTCAGTCAGATCCGCGAGATCGACAACCGACGTGCGCGCGCCCGAACCACCGAAAGCAGACGGGCTGACCATCTCGCCACGCTCCACGATTCTCTCGAGCACCGTTCCCGAGACGGGCGCTTTGATTTCAGTGGCGGCGAGCTGCGTGTTGGCATAATCAAGTGCCGCCCGCATCTGCTGCACCGCTGCTTCGGCGGCGCGAATCTCTTCCTTCCGTGGTCCAATGTCCGTCATGGCGCTGGCCTGGCGCGCTGACTGGACCATGGCCGCCGCCGTGTCACGATTGGCCACGGCGCGGTCATACTCTGATTTTGAAGCAACACCGGAACGATATAGCGACTCAGCGCGTTGAAACTCTGCCTCGGCGTTTTTTAGGTTCGCCTCGGCTTGCAGGACAGCGGCCTTGTCTTTCAACTTTTCTTCCGGTCGTGAGCCGGCGCGCAGCTGGTCCAACCGGGCCTGCGCCGCGGCGAGATTGGCTTGCGCTTGATTGACTTGCGCGCGGAACTCGCTGTCTTCGAGTCGAACGAGCACCTGGCCTGCCTGCACCAGGTCGCTTTTCTCAACGCCGATCCACGCGACGCGGCCCATCACTTTCGCGCCGACGGCGATCTTGTGGTGGGCGACGACGTAACCCGAAGCCGAAAGCACGCTCTCACCCAACGACGCGCCACCACTCTCAACTCTCACCGGCGCCGCCGAAATCGTCTTTGTACCCGAAAATAGAAACACATAACCGAGCGCGACCAACGCCAGCAGCGCCGCGATGCCGATCAGCAACAGCTTTGGGGAACGGTTCGTCACGGACGGCGACGGCGACGGCCCACGATCGATCTTCAAGCTCCTCAAACGCTTATTGAGATCTTCTTGAGAATCTTTTGATTTCGGACTAGTAACCATAGCAACAGGATTAGCCACAAAAAGGCACAAAAAGCTCAAAAAGAGTTATTAGTGAACATACTTGATTCATTCTGTGCCTTTTGTGCCTTTTTGTGGCAACTATCATTTTAAGCACGGAGCGCGTCGACGATCTTGTAGCGTGATGCTCGGATTGACGGTAACAGTGAACCGACCAGGCCGATAATCGCACCGAAGAGCAAAGCCGAGAGCATTAAATCTAACGTTACGCGGAAGTTGAAGGCGATCTCGCTGAACGTCAACCAGTTTGATGTACCAGTAGAGACAAAGTTCAACGGCAGCGCCAGCAGAATTCCAATCGCCGCACCGATCACCGCAATCGCAACCGACTCCAAAAGGAACGCGGTGAGAATGCTGAACCGGCTAAACCCAAGTACGCGTAGCGTTCCGATCTCTTTAGTGCGTCGCGCCACCGCGGCGTACATCGTATTCATACCGGCAAAACCCGCGCCGACCGCCATGATAAAAGAGATGAACACCGCCAACCCCTTTAACATGCCCGAAGCAGCGCCTTGCTGATCCTCATAAAACACGCGCTCGGACACTGCCTTTAGATGCAACTTCGGATCGTCTGTAATTCGCTTGCTGAGCGCAGTCAAAGCATTCTGATCCTTTACACGCATCAACACAGACGAGTAGCCATCGCGCTTAGTCGTACTGGAGAGCGAATTGTTATCAACCCAGATCTCCGATTCAAAAGCCTTGCCCGCAGAGTCGAACAAACCAACCACCGTATACTCCGTGGTCTGAATCTTGAACTTGTCTCCGATGTCGAGTCCCTGGAACCTTTCGGAAATTCGCTTCGACACGACAGCTTCCGGTAGTCCGGGCTGGAACTGTTTCCCGGCCACAATGTTGAATCCCGATCGCAACTTGAACGACATTGGACCAACACCGCGCACCGTCACATTCGACCCCTGACTCATTCCCTTCCGGGCTTTATAGATCAACGTAATGAGCTCGCCGGTGGCCATTGGCGTCTCACCCTCGCGTGCGACGCCCTCCAGGTACATCAGGTCGTTGAAGTTCTCGCGCGTCAGTGAACTATTTAGCTCAGCCGTGCTGCCTTCACGCAAAACGATCATGTTGAGCGGTTCGCCACTGCTCGAGAGAGTCAGATCGATACCGCGCGCCAGCGCCATCACCATTAAAAAGACGGCAACGGTCAAACCGATCGTGAAAGCGGTGGCGAGTGTGCTTCCCTTCCGCACGACGATGTTGCGAATGTTGTATTTGAGCGGTAGTGCCATCTTATTCAGTGCTCCGCAAAGCTTCGGCGATTGTCAGACCCGAGACTCGATAAGCCGAATAAATCACGCTGATCAGTCCCACCAGAAGCGACAGCCCAAACGCTGCCACCAACGTCTGAGGAGTGGGAATAAATTTGATGAAAAAGGGAATGTACAGACCGAGATCTATGGAGTTGAAAATCAACACGGCGGCGCCAATTCCGATCGCAGCGCCGATACAGGCAACGATCAAAGATTCGCACAGAAACAGCGCCGTGATCGTGCCGCGCTGAAAACCAATTGCCTTCAACGTGCCCACTTCCTTCGTCCGCTCGCGAACTGTCATCGCCATCGTGTTGCCCATGACGAGCAGCAGTGAGAACGTGATCGCGGCCATGATGCCGTAGAGAAACTGTTTGACTCCGCCGAACATCGTTTGAAAGCTGAGGGCAAATTCGCGCTCGCTCTCGGTTTTTGTCGGCGCGTCCGTGTTTGCGAAGATGGAGTCGATCGCCTGGCCCACGCGCGGCACGTCTTCAGGCGTGTTAACAAGAATGCTAAACGTGCTTACCTGATCTTTGCCCCAGGCTGGAACGAGCTCGTTTACGTAGTCGTGATGAAAGTAGAGCGTCTTTTCATCGCTGCCCGTGTAGACACCGCGGATTATGAACTCGACACTCTGGTTGTAGATCGGGCTCTTCAACGTGACGCGCTGTCCCGGAGTAAAACCATAAAGCATCACCAGTTTCTTCCCAACGATAGCTCCCTGCCTGTCGTTAATGAATGCTTGCCAGTCAGCATCCGACATTTTGATCTCAGTGAGCACGTCTTTTAGCTTGCGCGCATCGACTGCGAAGTTTGCAAAGAAGTTCTTCTCATCTTTGTAGATGCCGCCGAACCAACTGAACGGCATCACTTCCTTGACGCCGGGAACAGTCTTCATTTTTTGCAGGTGCGCCATCGGAAGAATAAAGCCCAGGGAGACGGCGTGACGCGAGACGAGCCGCAGCGGATTTGCTTCGCCGGTGCCTCGCTCAAACTCGGTCAGAACGGTCCCTAAACAAACGAACAGAAACAGCGAAACAACCAGACTCAAAACTGTCAGCAGAGTTCGTCTCTTGTTCCGCAGGATGTTCTTGAAGATCAGTTTTGCATACTTCATAAGCAGTGTACCTTTTAGACTGCGGGCCGTGATTTCTGGATTATGAGCGAGTACGCGATTCCCGCCAACTGGGTTTCAGAGAAACGTGCAACAATACGGTTAAGCCTAAACACACGCAAGCTTTTCATTATTAAGTCGAACGAAAGGCTCCGAAATCGACACGCGATGAAGAATAGAACAAGTCAGGAAGAGGGGCCTGCCCCCGCTGTTATTTAAAATCGGGAAAGCGGGGGCAAGCCCCTCTTCCTGACTTGTTCTATTTTTGGCTTCTTTGTGACCCTTCACGG
>DATENQ010000244.1:0-22729 GCA_035275005.1 Pyrinomonadaceae bacterium
CAGAGTCTGGTGGAATGGACGCGGCGCATCGGCTGAGCGCAAGGGATGTATTAAACGTCGGATAGCCCCGTGGTCCGAAATTCTGCAAGGGAGGAAAACATGGCAAATGATGAAGACACGAGCGGGCGCGAGATTAAAGCCGCTGTCGTGCGCGAAAAGGGCGGACCTTTCAGGATCGAAACACTGACGCTGGAAGAGCCGCGCCGGGACGAAGTTCTGGTCAGAATAGTCGCTTCGGGAATGTGTCACACGGATATGGTCGCCCGCGACAAGGTTTACGACGTGCCGCATCCGATTGTCCTCGGACACGAAGGCGCAGGCATCGTCGAAAAGGTCGGCGAGGACGTACAGGAAGTCGCTCCGGGCGATCCGGTGGTTATCTCCTATTTGCCGTGCGGACATTGCAAGCCCTGTTACCTCGGCAAGCCGTTTTATTGCGTGAACACTTACGCGCTCTGCTTCGGCGGCGCGCGTCTGGACGGAAGCACAGCCACGCGAGACGGCAAAGGAAAACCCGTCCACGATCATTTTTTCGGGCAATCCTCTTTCGGCACACTCGCGCTCGCCAACGAAGGCAACGTCGTCAAGCTGCCGAAAGACGCGCCGCTCGAACTGCTCGGACCATTGGGGTGCGGCATTCAAACCGGCGCGGGCGCGGTGATGAACGCGCTCAAAGTCGGCGCGGGCGCGAGCTTTGTCGTCTTCGGTGCTGGTGCGGTCGGTCTGGCGGCGGTGATGGCGGCGCGCGCCGTCGGAGCGACCACGATCATCGCCGCCGACGTGGTGCCGCCGCGTCTTGAAACGGCAAAAGAATTAGGCGCGACGCACGTCGTGAACAGCCGTGAACAAGACCCGGTTGCCGCCGTTAAGGAAATCACCGGCGGCGGAGCTGACTTTTCGCTCGAAGCGACTGGAAGACCCGAAGTTTTGCGGCAGGCGATAGAAGCCATCGGCATCACCGGCACTTGCGGCATCGTGGGCGCGGCGCGTCTCGGCGCGGAAGCCTCCTTCGACATCAACGACGTGATGATACCTGGCAAGACGATACTCGGAATTCTTCAGGGCGAGAGCGTCCCAAAAGTCTTTATTCCGCGTCTTGTCGAACTGCACGCGCAGGGACGTTTTCCGTTCGACAAGCTGGTGAAATTTTACGATCTGGAACAAATCAATCAGGCCGCCGAGGACAGCGAAAAGGGCGGCACAATCAAGCCCATTATCCGTTTGCAGTGATTTGCCCGGTGGCGGAAACAGTAAGGAGCACCAACGAAAATTTAACCGAGAAAAAGAGGCGAAAAATGAAGCGATTGGAAAATAAAACCGCCGTCATCACGGGCGGCGCGGGAAGCATCGGGAAAACGACGGCGAAATTGTTTTTGGACGAGGGCGCGCGCGTGGTGCTGGTGGATTTGAAGGAGGACGCTCTGCGCGAAGCGGTTGAAGAATTGGGCGGCGGCGAAAATTTGACGACTTGCGCGGCTGACGTGACCAAAACCGAAGACGTTAAAAACTACGTCAAAAAGGCGGTCGAAGCGTTCGGGAAGATTGACGCCTTCTTCAACAACGCGGGAATTGAAGGGATCGTGAAACCGATCGCCGATTACCCGGAGGAAAAGTTTGATCAGGTGATGGCAGTCAACGTACGCGGGGTTTGGCTCGGATGCAAATACGTGCTTCCCGAAATGAACGATGGCGGCAGCATCATCATCACCTCGTCCATCTCCGGCCTGGTCGGCAGTCCTGATCTGACGGCCTACATCACAAGCAAGCACGCCGTTGTGGGCATCATGCGAGCTCTCGCCGTTGAAGCCGCCCCACGCGGGATCCGGGTCAATACAGTCCACCCTTCGCCCGTTGACAACCGGATGATGCGTTCGCTGGAAGAGGGTTTCTCTCCTGGGCGAGCCGAAGAGGCAAAGAAGGAACTGGAGAAAAAGATCCCATTGGGCAGGTATGCCAAGCCGGAGGAGATCGGCCAACTCGTGCTTTTCCTGGCGAGCGATGAAAGCCGGTTCATCACGGGAACGACCCAGGTCATCGACGGCGGACAGTACGTCCAATAAAAGCGGAAGTGGAAACTGCTGATTATCACGGCTGGGAGCCGGATGTTTTTCTGAGGACTGACCTTCGATTAATAGGGGCTGAGCCATGACTGAAGAAGAACGCTACGACATTCTCGTCATCGGAAGCGGCGAGGCGGGCAAATACATAGCCTGGACCATGGCCAAGGCGGGTCACCGCACCGCGGTCGTCGAGCGGAGATACATTGGCGGCTCCTGCCCGAACATCGCCTGCTTGCCAAGCAAAAACCTGATCCACAGCGCTAGGGTTGCATCACTATTCCGACGCGGCTCGGAATTTGGCATCGAAACGGGTCCGGTCACGATAGATATGAAAGCCGTGCAGTTCCGCAAGCGGAAGATGGTGGAGGACCTGATCGAAGTTCATCACAAACGATACGTCGAGAGCGGGGCCAGTCTGATCATGGGGGAGGCCCGCTTCGTTTCTCCGAAAACCGTTTCGGTCGCTCTCAACGACGGCGGCACGAGAGCAATCGCGGGCGATCGCGTGGTTCTGAACGTGGGCACGCGCGCGGCGGTCCCGGATATCCCCGGGCTGGCGGACGCCAAACCCTTGACGCATATCGAGGCGCTCGACCTCGAACGTTTGCCGGAGCATCTGGTCGTGTTGGGCGGTGGCTATGTCGGCCTGGAGCTGGCGCAGGCCTTCCGGCGTTTCGGCTCTCGGGTGACAGTCATCGAGATGGGACAGCAGTTAGCCGGACGCGAAGACGCGGATGTCGCGGCGGCGGTTCATGACTTGTTCAAGGATGAAGGTATCGAGGTGCTGCTTAACTCAAGCGTTCGCGGCGTTGAAGGACGCTCCGGCGAAGAGATGCAAATAAACGTGGAGAACATTGACGGCGGCCGCGTGATAGAGGCGACTGATTTTCTTGTCGCAACTGGGCGGAATCCAAACACGCGGGACATGGGACTGGAACTCGCCGGGATCGATTTGGACGAGCGCGGCTATGTCAAAGTCAACGACCGGCTGGAGACGACCGCCAAGGGTGTCTACGCGGTCGGCGACTGCACCGGCGGCCCGCAGTTTACACACGTCGCTTTTGACGATTTTCGTGTTATTCGCGACAACCTGAACGGAGTCGATCGGTCGACCAAAGATCGACTTATTCCATACGTTATGTTCACCGATCCGGAACTGGCGCGAGTTGGGTTGAACGAGACGGAGGCGAAGAGCCGCGGCATCGATTACCGCGCGGCCCATCTGCCAATGGCGGCGGTGCTTCGGACCCGAACCACCTCTGAGCCACGCGGATTCATAAAGATGCTCATCGCTACCGAGAGCGATCAGATCCTTGGGTTCACCGTCTTCGGCGCGGAGGCGAGTGAGTTTATGGCCGTCGTACAGACCGCAATGCTCGGAGAGCTCCCGTACACGATGCTGCGTGACGGCATTTTCACTCATCCGACCGCTGCCGAAGGGCTCACCGTGCTCCTGGCGGACGTCACGTCGTAAGGGGCCAGGAGTTCGAGCTCAATGAGCATAGAAACAGAAAGACAATCTGGTTTCGAGAGCAAAAATCTTATGGAAAAAAAGATTCGTATCTCGGGATGCGAACAGAAATCAGTGCTTACCATACAAAACGGTTCGACGAGGGGTTGGACCGCGTAGGGAGAATTGACATGAACAGCCAAAAGCCCTTCCAAGCGCCACCGTCTTCAGACGTGACAGCCATCAAATTTGTCGGGGTCGAAAACTTCAGAGAGCAGTTGAATGAGTTGTCTCAGGTCATCGCGGCGCGCGCTTACGAGAAATACGAAAGGCGTGGTCGCGCGGACGGGCACGCGCTTGAGGATTGGTGCTGTGCCGAAAGGGAAATCGGTCGTCTCGTGCCGGTGGGAATTTTTGAACATCCCGACCAGATGGAAATCAACGTCAGATTGCTCGGATGCCTGAGCCAGGAAATCGAGGCGTGTCTGGAGCCGCACCGCCTTTTCGTCCGCGCGCGCAAGGGAGCGGAGAACAGTCAAACTTCGAGCGCGGACAACGAGACGAAGCGGCATTTCAACTGCCTCTTCCTGGCGCTCACTCTGCCCAAACAAATCGATCCGAACAAAGCGACGGCACGCTTTGAAAACGGGGATCTGTTTCTGACGCTGCCGAAAGTTCTAGCGCACTAGCAGCGAGGCGCGGATTAAGCGGAAAAGGAGAAATCATGCAGGCAGAAATCAAAGCGGCAAAGAGCAGAAGATCGATTGAACAAATAATCGCTCCGCCACCGTGGCATTGGGTCGGCGACGGATTTCGGGTTCACGGCTTTTTCCCGAATCAATTTTTAGGCGGGAAAAGGATGAGCCCGTTTTATTTGTTGGACTACAACTCTAAATATGATTTTCCGCCCAGCACGAATCTTTTGGGCGTCGGTCCTCATCCGCATCGCGGCTTTGAAACCGTGACGATTGCTTACAAAGGCAAAGTTCAGCATCACGATTCTCACGGCGGCGGCGGCGTGATCGGCGAGGGTGACGTGCAATGGATGACCGCTGGAAGCGGGATCTTGCACAAGGAATATCACGAGGAAGAATTTAACCGGACAGGCGGCACGTTTCAGATGGTTCAGCTCTGGGTCAACCTTCCAGCGAAAGACAAAATGACCGCGCCGCAATATCAGGCGATTACTAATGCCGAAATGGGTAGATATAAATTGCCCGAAGGCGGCGGTTTTGTCGAAGTGATTGCCGGCGAGTTCAAGGGCACTAAAGGCGCGGCGACTACTTTCACGCCCGTCCATTTGTTTAATTTGAAATTGAAAAAAGGCGGGTCAGTCAAACTCGATTTTCCTGAAAGCTACACGACCGCCTTATTGATGATCGAAGGCGACGCGAGAATCAACGAAACCGAAACCGCGCCGCAGGACAATTTTGTTCTATTCAAACACGACGGTGAGGAAGTTCTGGTTGAAGCCGAAACAGACAGCGTGATTCTAGTATTGAGCGGTGAGCCGATTGATGAGCCCGTTTCCGCTTATGGACCGTTTGTAATGAACACGCAGGAAGAAATATATCAGGCGTTTGAAGATTTCCAGGCGGGCAAATTCGGTTATCTAGCGGACTGAACTTATGAGATGGTGCCCCAATCTGAGGCCCTTCTAATTTCCTTTCTGGTAGCAAGTTCGAGTTCGCAGTCGGTTGCGAGTTCTTCGTTACTGGTCGGCGGGCAAACCTCTTCAGTCGCTGGCGTCGTGGCTGATCAAAACGGGTCTCTGATCGGCAGTGCTGAGGTCACACTGAGTTCTTCAACCTTCCATTTGCAAACTCTAGCGCCGCCTGTCGTGATCCTTGACTTTTCCAAAGCGTGCATAATAAAGGCAAGATCAGAAAATAGAAGTTAAAAAGAGAAAAGACGGGGGGTCCCGCAGGCTCTGGTATGTGTAGCGGCGAATGCCCAGCCTGAAGCCACCATTGTCGAATTTCGTAGGAGGTTGTTATGAGCGCGGAAGAGAATATGGAGCGAATGCAAACCCTTGATGACGCCTGGAATACCAGGACTGGGAAACCTTTAACAAGCGGCACTCTGAAGATACCGCCGTCTATTGGCCCGGTCAGCCAGAACCAACGAGAGGCCGCCACGATCATCGAGCCGAAGCCATCGAGTTCTTCAAGACCTTTCCAGACAATCACATTGATAACCGCCCGTACAAGGTGTTGATCGGTCAAGGGGATTGGACATGATCGATAGCGCGCTTCACTGGCACGATGAAGGGCCCTATGAAAGTCCTAACGGGAAAGAGATTCCGCCAACGAACAAGAGCTTTGAGGTCGAGTTCTGCACGGTCGCTCATTGGAAGAATGGTGAGATCGTCGAGGAGAAACTCTTCTACGACCTGGTGGGATTGATGAAGCAGATCGGCGTGATGTGAGCACCTCTCAAAACGAGGAGTATGAATATGGAAAAGCCAATGCCTGCCGTTTTCTTCGGGCATGGCAACCCGATGAACGCGATCCGGAAGAACGACTGGACGGCAGGTTGGGCTGCGATCGGCAGAGACATTTCTCGCCCTCGCGGCGTGCTTTGCGTTTCGGCTCACTGGTATTTGCCGGCGACGATGGTGACCGCGATGATTGCGCCCCGCACGATTCACGACTTCGGCGGTTTCCCGCGTGAGTTATACGAAGTCCAGTATAAAGCTCCCGGCGATCCTCAACTCGCTCGAAGAGTGCAAGAATTATTAGCGCTCCTACCAATTGCTCTGGGTCCGGGGAGGCTCACGCAATCACCGGCGGCGTACAGCCAGATGGTCCGCATCACTGCTTTAAGACTTTACAACTGCCACCGAACATGGAGCTTGCGCGGCGATTTTCGCGGAGACGCTGCCGAGCATCTGATGTTTAAGTCCAGACATGCCTGTTGAGCCAAGCACGATGAGGTCATAATCTCCGACCTCCGCCTCACCGAGAATCACAGTGCCCGGATTGCCCTCCCTGATAACCCTGTTACGACCCAGAACATAGTCACCGAGCTCTTTCTCAGCATGTTCCAGGATGCTGTCGGCTTCGCGTTCCATCTGCTGCTTAAAGTGAAGCTCGGGATCGATCTCATCGAAGACGCCGTCGGCGGTAACATCAAACAACTCCTCATCGCTGCCGAAATTCACCCATGGTGTTTCGACCACGTGCATGCAGGTTACGTCCAGCGATGACGCATTGAAGTAATTAATCATTGCTCGCAAAGCTTGCATGGATGAACGCGAACCATCCATGGCGAGTAATACACGCCAGGTGTTCTCCCCTGCCAGATCTCGAGCGACCAGTATCATGCCTGAACCGTGTTCCAGGACCCGACTGGCTATAGGTCCGATTCCAACTGTTGAAATGTCGCGCTTCCCAGTGGCGCCCACCACGGTTACGTCAAAGTCTGCGCTGAGCTCCAGTATCGTTTTCGCAGGTGAGCCAAATCTTGCGGCAGTACCTGCGCTGATTCCCTGCGCGGCGAGTGTTTGCTGCGTGCGGTTGAGAATCGATTCGGTTTCTCTGATCATGCGTTGCTCGTAAGTCGAGCGGACGTGGTTCGACGTCTCGTCGACTTTACCGCCGGAGAATTCAGGCGCGACGCATAGAATCAGGAATTCGTTTTCTTCTTTGCCCAAGAGGCGGCCGGCTGTGCGGGCTGCAGTAGTCGCTTCGGGCGAACCATCAGTTGCAATAAGTACTCTCATGAAGTCCTCACCGTACTAAAAAATGCCTCAAATGAAAGTTGAATCCCTGCTCAGTTTTTGTCAACCCACTTTAGAACAGCACACTGGGAGCAAACCTAAGATTTTTGACTCGATTGGTGGAACCTTCTAACTGACGATCCGATCCTTTCTTCGGGTGGTGATTTACGGCAATAATCAACTTGCTAAGTGATCTAACGGGTCTACTATTTTCGGGAGCCGCCTCCTATGAAGTTCACCACCCGAGAAACTTACAGATTAGAGTCGCCCGCCGACTCAGGCTGGTAGAGGACTTTTTCTACTTTCAGCTTCCGCACGCCTGACGGGACTGCCCACTCGATCACGTCCCCGCGGCTGTAGCCGAGCATGGCCGTCCCAATGGGGGCGAGCACCGAAATCTTCCCCTCATCGAGATTTGCTTCCGTCGGAAACACCAACGAATAAACCATTTCCTCACCCGTGATCAGGTCTTTCAAGCGCACCTTCGAGCGCATCGTGATGACATCCGATGGGACGTCCTCCGGATCGACCACGTCAGCCTTGTCCAGTTCCTCTTGGAGCCTGTCCAGGTACTCCAGCTTCCCGCCTTCGTCGTCGCGCTCCCTGGTGATCTCGATCAGCTTCGTAAGCCGCTCCAGATCCATCTTGCTTACATAGATTTTAGCTTCCTTGACCATAGCCTCCTCCAACTCCTAGTGTCTTCATCAGCTCACGTTCATTTTTAACCTTGTGATCACGCCCCTCGACTTCGGCAGGCCAGGAGAAAGAGTGATAACACCTGCGCGTTTTTGGGCGTTACCCTGACTACACGCATGTTCTCAGTAAGTATCAGGCCGATAGAGGCTGGATCGAATGGCGGTTCGAAGTTAGTTGGCATGTTTACTCCAACGAGTGCGTCCTCGTCAAACTTTATAACGCAGGGTCGCGCCGATGCCCCCAATGTTGGCTAACAGCGCGACGTCTTCGATAAACGTCACGCCCGCTCCAGTTTGCCTCGCGCGTGTCACCAGTTCATCAGCGACTTTGACTTCATGCGTCGTGTTGTCGTCCGTCATCATGTCATCAGGCAGATGCGATACGAGTGGTTTGCCTATCTCTTCTGGTCCACCATGAATTTCTTCAAGCCGCGCGCTCAAGTACAACTCGTCCACCTGTCCGATACTAAGAGCGGCAAGCGTGTCATGCACCCCGACGACGGCGAGACCGCCGGAGCGGTATTCATCCATCAAACCTTCGACGCGTGCCACATCGGTTTTCGCGTCATGCGCGCGCAAGGCTGCTAGCGTGTCCCGTGCAACAACATGCTCCGGCGTCGTGATATCAAGCCGCAACGTGTCAATCACTTTCTCTTTCAAATATGGCGGGAACTGTTCACGAAGCACAGGCAAAATGACTTCATCCCCGGCAAGGATGATGTGCTTGATGTCTTCTTCGCGCACCGCTTTGTCGAGCGCGTCAACAACTTCTTTCGCGTGATGCAAGTAGTAGTTTTCGATGTGGCGTTGATACCGGGCTTGCGACCAACCACCCAGTTGAGTTTTGTTGACGTTCTCGTTCTTAACCACATCCTGAGCCAGTGTTTCACCGATTCCGAAGACGTATATCCGCGCCGCATTCGTGTCCGCGATAAGTGCAGCGTAGCGAGGATACTGGTCACTGAGACGTGCGAGCGGGTAAAGGTGTGGCTGGTGATAAATGTAGAGTTTATGGCTATCAATTGGCGCATCGAGTTCAACAGCCTCAAAGAAATCGTTAGCACCCGCACACGCAAAAATCGCGACCCCGTTTGCCGACGGGCGAAGCTTCTCAAGGTACGCGTTAATGCGCTCGGTGTCTTTGTCGAAGCTCAAGCGCGCGGGCGAACGCAAAGGGAAAGTTTGTGACTTCGCTTTGAACTCTTTGCGGACGAATGAATCGAAGTTGTCGCGCCCGTGCTGGTCGGCTTGCGTGTTAAGGTACAGGCTGATGACCGGCAGATCCGTAGGTTCAAAGGACGCTAGTTTGTCGATCGTCTCGTTGAGTTGCATCGGTTTTCCCTCGAGTCAAATCTTTCCCGGCACTGTCCGGATAGAAACCTTCGCGGCGCTGACGTGATCAGCCCACGCTTGACTATCGTCGAACACGACGCCTCGTTGCCGATTGTTTTTTGCGAGGCGCCGCAGCTTTGTCAGGGGAAGTAGGCGGCGTCTTTCGCGGTGTGTTTTGCGCATCGTCTTCATCAACATCGCCCTGCTTTAACTTTTGCTTCGTGTCTATCGCGTAAGCCGATTCATCCGCAAGTTTGTGGGCACTCCAGCCACCTCGCTTTACGTCGTTTTCTTTTTCTCATCGCAGAGCCTCTTTTTGATTTCGCGATTGAAACAGATTAATCCGTTGCGCTACGCACGACCTCGACGGAACAGTGCGCCCTAGTCACAAGTTCGGTCTCTCCGGAGTCACTGGCATCCCAGCCACGTTCACTTCCAATTAATGAATGCGGCATCACTGCAACTCCAACCGAGACGATTTGGGCCTTCAGTTCACGCGGCAACCCCGCCTTTTGTAAATCATCCAGCGCCGCATTGGCACTCTCCGAGCCGTCGTAACCGATCAGTACTCTCATTTTCATATCAAACTTATTGGATTTCATTTCTTTCACGACAGGTAAACGACTGGTTCACAACTTATACAAATTGCGATGTCTCGCCGTTGCTCAAAGAAGGTTTCTTCAATCTAAATTCGACAAAGGCAAATTCATTTGAGCAAATATGAATGCCATCCTGCTATCGGCCTCGGGGGTGGGATACCGAGGTTATTCGCTGCTCAAACAAGTGAGTTCTTGATGAAGAATGTTATTCGGGCTGAGCCGGTTGAACGAACACGCCGATTAGGGTTGGGTATAAGGGATCGCTTTCAACAGTGCCGCGTAGGCATTGAGTTTCTCGCGCCCTCAAACATCTGCAGGCGATTCCGCGGGTAGGGGAGACAATTCGTCTTGCCGATGGCAGCGGCGGCAAGGTCGCCGAAGTCGAGTATGAATTCGCGCCTGAGGGACCACCAATCAGATTGGCGAATGAGATGACACCCGACGCCTTATACGCCGACCCCGTCCGAATTGTAATCAGACTGTCGTGATGGGCTCTCTCCCGAAAGCAGCAGTCCTAACACGATCCGCAGTCACATACATACTCGAGCAATCGTGAACGATACCAACCACACGGGGGACGATGTGGGATCTTTGAGGGCTCACGAACTGTCTATAAACACCTCGTACTTAATGGATCAATGATGATTCTGCCCAGATCGCGCCAATTGAGCGCATTGGTTTCCATGTTACCCCGCAAGCGAAAGGGTCACCGCGCGATTGCCGAGTGAGATGATATTCCGACGTGGCTGGCGAATCGGGACCGCCTGGGCGGCAAAGGGATAGAAGAACTCTGTCAAGGCAATAAATCTTATAGTCCTTTTTAGAACGGATATCAGAGAAGGTGCGATCATGAGAGTACAATTAGCGCCTCGCGAGGATCGTCTTTAACCATTGACGATTGCCCTCCTGTTGAGAATGTCACGAGCCTTGTCAATGGTTTTCTTATTCATGTTGTAGTATCTCATCGTCATCTTCACGTCACTGTGGCCTAAGAGATTAGCAAGCGCGGGTAAGGGCATGCCTTCATTTGCCATTTCAGTACCGAAGTTGTGACGCACAGAGTAAAAGAGGCGTGTACCTTTCGGAACTCCTGCTTCGGCGTATGCCGCAGTCCACAACTTGCGCAAATTGACCTTCGCATGTTCAAACACAAGAGCATCGTCGTTCTTGTTCTTTCTCTGGAGTTGCAGGCCAGTGCAAATGACTAGCCGGTTGAAGAAGCAGTGAGCGTGATGATCTCGTCACCAAAGTTGATGTCTTTCCAGCGAAGGTAATCCAACAAGCTGGATTTTCTGGCTCCAGTATCCATTGCCGCAATGAACACTGGCAGAGTATGACGACGTTCAGGAGTGTCGAGCGCCTTCATTACTCGCAGTGCCTCTTCGTCAGTAAGCTGGCGAGTCTTGATTGGATCTGGAGTTTCAGCGGTGTCGTGAATCAAATTCCTTGACACCGCTTTAGTGAACGGCGATCTAAGAAGCCATCCTTCATGGCGCTAGTCATAGAGCAAACGTCCTCACTATCGTGGACGGAAACACTGGCGTCAATTATCAACATTGCCCCTAGACAGTCTGGGTAGTTCGTGGTATGCTGGCCCTAGATTATCTAGGAGGTTATCCATTGCCCAAATCTAAAGCCACCCTCCTTCAGGGGACGCTGGACATGTTGATCCTCAAAGCTCTTTCGCTTGGCACTCTGCACGGTTACGGAGTCGGTCAGCGCATCGCACAAATTTCGGGTGACACTCTTAAGGTCGAGGAAGGCTCGCTGTATCCCGGACTGTACCGGCTCGAGCAGCGCGGCTGGATCGAATCGGAGTGGGACGTTTCGGAAAATAACCAGCGCGCGAAGTTCTACAAGCTGACGCGCGCCGGTCGGAAACAGCTAATCATCGAAGAGCAGAATTGGGAGCGGCTTGCGGGTGCAACGATCAAGGCGCTGCGCGCGGTCTAAAGAGGATTTCGGATTATGTTCTGGATCAAAACCACGAAAAAGTTCATTGGCGCCTGGCGGCATCCCGACGAGCTGGCGCGCGAGGTCGAAACTGAATTGCGCTTCCATATTAAAATGCGAACACGAGCCAATGTTGAGCAGGGAATGAGGCCGGACGACGCGCAACGTGCGGCGCTGCAAAGCTTCGGTGACTTCGATCGGGTCAGAGATAACTGTTGTGAAATCCGGCGGAGTCTTCCCTTCGATTCGACGCCTTTGAGAATGGGGTTGCACATCACCATCGCGATTGTGGCCGGTCTGGCCGCGCTGTGGGCGGTGAACGTCCCGCATCACAACCTCACCGGTGTCATGCGCCAGTTAATAGCCATCGCTGTTTTGACTTATCTATTCATCGTCGTTCGGCGCTCCCGCTTAAAACTGCGTTCCGACAGTGAACATGTGAACGACGCACTCGTAACTCCCAGTGGTGATATGTCGGACGCGCCCTCCGCAAAAATCACGGCTTATGATGAACAGGGACGCACACCGGTTGAGCGAGTGTTCAAGTCTTAATTAATTGATCTCCCTAACTAATTACTGAAAGGCGCCGATTATGCGAGTTAGCTTTGCATCTCGGATCGTTACACGTGTGTTTACGCTGCTTATTATGACCGCGAGTCTGGCAACAAGTGTAGGCGTATTTGCAACATTGCGCGTTTTATATCAGGAGAGAACGGGAACACACATCGACCAGCCATCCAGCCCGCGTTTGATGGCCTTACGGGATCGGCTTACCTCAGGTGATCGGAGCGCGCTTGACAAGTTCTGGAAGGAAATTAGCGAACAAGGCGCGCCGATAATTGAGCCGGCAGCGGATAGCGACCGCGACGTGCTCGTCACCATGCTTTGGCGAGCGAGGGAAGAGACGAAAAACGTCATCGTCTTTCGCCTCGGAGACGTCAGTAAGCCGATGTCGCGGCTGCTCGACACTGACTTGTGGTACAAAACATTTCGACTCCAGAAGGGCGCGCGCTTCACTTATCAACTTGCAACAAACCTGCCCGACCCAAAAGAGTGGGGTGGCGTCGACCGCTTCGCGCCGGTCATACAGAATGACCCGTTGAATCCACTTCAGTACATCGAGCGCTGGAACGAATTCAACCCGTATGAAGTGACTTTCTTTTCGGCAGTGGAACTGCCCGGTGCCGAGCCGCAAAGTTGGAGCATCGTCCATCCGAGAGTTCCTACTGGACAAGTGCAGCGCGACGAATTCACCAGCAAAATTCTGGGCAATGAGCGTCCAATTTGGATTTACACGCCGTACGGCTTTTCGACTAACAAAAAGCCTTACGGTTTGCTGGTTCTTAGCGACGGCGGTCTTTACGTAAACACGGCGCGGGTAGCAACCACTCTCGATAATTTAATTGCGGCGGGCCTGATCCCTCCACTTGTCGCCGTGATGATAGATAACCCCGAGCGCATGCGCGAATTGTCCTGCAATTCAGCGTACGCCGACTTTTTGGCTCAGGAGATTGTTCCCTGGGCGCGCGCTAACTACCACGCGACCGACCGTCCTGAGCAAACAATTATCGGGGGCTCGAGTCAGGGCGGATTGCAGGCGGCTTTCGTAGGGCTCAAGCATTCAGAGGTCTTCGGCAACGTGCTTTCTCAGTCGGGTGCTTTCGCATGGAAGCCCGAGGGTGACAAGGAGTGGGAATGGCTTAACCGCCAGTTCGCTGCGAGCCCGCGTCTGCCTGTGCGCTTTTCCCTCGAAGCCGGACTGTTGGAAGGCACTTGGTGGTGGCGTCCCTTTGTTCCCGCGCCCGTGGTACAGCCTACACTGCTCGCGGCTAACCGCAATTTTAGAGACACGCTGCAGAATAAAGGTTACGCGGTCCACTACACAGAATTTAACGGAAACCACGGTCTCTTAAATTGGCGTGGGACACTGGCGAATCATCTGATAGCGCTCGTCGGTATCAAACCCGCGCCGAAGAATTCTGCGAGCAAAAAAGACGCGGTCGCGCCGTCATCACTTACACGGAAAGCCAACGCGGCAGCGCAAGTCAAGGTAGCTCCTGCGCGGTTGCGGCAGTACACCGGCAGATATGAAATCGATCCGAAGTTCGCGCACGATTTCGTTCTTTATGTCAGCGTTAAGAACGGCGCTTTGTGGGTTAAGCCTTCATCCCTGAAGCTGCGCCAGCTCATGCCCGCATCCGAGTCAAGGTTCTATGACAGCGAGATTACGGATCTGCGCCTCGACTTCATCAAGGACGATAAAGGCAATGTTACGGGTCTCACTCTAAAACCTGGTCAGACAGACATGCTGGTGAGAAAGATGCCGCCGCCAGTGCCCAGTACCGGCAACACGACTTTCACTTTGCGAGGACACACCGACGCGGAGGCCGTAGCGATCTACGGATCGTTCAACGATTGGATTCAGACTAAGAACTACTGCGCGAAAGAGAGTGACGGATGGGTTTGCCGAATTGATTTAACGCCCGGCAAGTACACCTACAAGTTCCTCGTCGATGGCATAGGTCTAAACGATCCAGCCAACCCCGCCACTCAAGATGACGGGAACGGTCACATGGATTCGGTCATCATCATCAAACCGAGCAAAGGAAACTAATCCATGCCAATCATAAGAAATACCCTCCCGATCGCTTTGGCAATAATTTCTTCCTCAAAGGTTAGAGATGCGCAGGTCATCTTCATGAGGAATCGAAAAGGAGAAGTAACCTACGCCATCATGCGGATCAATGGGCCGATACGGGCCATGCGTGTCAAATAGCTAATGCGATCTCTGATACAAGGCTTTCAGTAACTCAACCTCCGCTTTGAGCTGAGACTTTGTCGGTCGAGACGTAAGCAGCAACCTGGTTGACCGCTGTTTACACACGCATGGGCAAGCGACTGGTGCCGTCGTCAACCTTCCGGTCAACGTTGAAATTCATCTCTATAAGTGATTGAAGCTTCAGTTGTAAGAGTGAGCCAAGTGGTTTCTTTTGCGTCCTCTGTCTTAAGTCACAGGCGTGAATATCATTAACCCGCTATCGAAGATATCGATCTAACTCGGCAAATACGCCGGCTTGACGCCACAGTTTTCTATTTCCGACAACGTAGACCACTTCTTTCGCACGCGTTACAGCCACGTTCAATATGTTCGGACGACCACCAGCCCAATTACGTGCTCCGGTTTGTGATGGATTTGGTGCGCCCAGGACGATTATTACTGCCTCCGCCTCACGTCCCTGTGCCGTGTGCACAGTACCGACGCGTTCGTTAAGCCAGTGCCATTCATTATCGATCCACCCGCGCAGTACTCCGCTATTGCGAATGGTCAAGCGCAATCCGTCGGCAACGATTACAAAGGGCGTTATAACGTACAAATCCGAAGACACACGTGCCTGGGCCAGCTGATAAAGCAGTCGAACAATTTCATCACCTTCTTCTGGACACCATTTATTTTCGCTACTACCTGTAATATCGATCCAGCGTGACGGACCAAGAACTTGTCTGATTTCAGATGGCTTTTCACCTTTGGCGAACACCATTAAACCGGAATATGCGATGCTGTTTGAAATGCTGAACATCGGCTCTGAGCATCGTCGATGGACCAGTAAGGGAACGCCCACAGTGCGACTGCCGCCGAACTTCATTTCAAATTCTGTGGTATAGGCGGATGCCGCATCGGCAAGTGTTTGCACTGAAGCACGTGGAGCCGAGTAGCATTCGGGGTCGACTCCAAACTGAGTACATATTGCTTCACATACAGTTTCAGGCAATGTCACCACCGGTTCAATTTGAATCGGATCGCCGACGATAACTGTGCGTTTCGTTCGCATGATTGCTCCCACCGCAGCTTGAGGTGGTGCCTGGCCGGCTTCATCAACGAGTAGCCATCCAAGGCTCTCCAGTGGGAGCTTTCCCAACATTCGGGTGACCGAAGCAAAAGTTGTCGACACAAGCGGCACGACAAGGAAAAGAGATGTCCATAGATCAGGAAGCAATGCTTGTTTTTCGACAGTTGGAAGTATTTGCGTCGTAAACACGTTCATCAGGGCCGCGAGATTGTGCCTCAATCGTTTAGCTGCGGCATCGGCAAATGCGCGATGAAGTGCTATAGCGGTAATGAAAACCTCGTCGCGCGCTCTCTGAGCAGCAATAGGCCACCATGGAGTGGCTTGGTGCTTCTCACAATGGTCCTTTTCAAAGAAAGCAGAATCGGTAATCTGGATCCCATGCTTTTTCTGAGCCTCCTCCACTCGGCGTTTTGTTTTCTCATGCTCTGCACGAGCCGACTTCCAGGTCGACTCCTTTTGTTTTAGGTCTAACAGAGCAGCGTGCACTTCATTCCATTGTCGGGCCGCCTTAGTTCTAAATAAGCGGGCCCAGAAACCGGGTTTCGCTGATGCATGAATGCGCAGCTCTTCACTCGCGCTTTGGAGATCACGTGTGAGGTACTGGTACTGCTGGTATAGACGTTTGACCTGGCCAACAACTTCTGAGTATTGCCGTGTCGCGGTCTCATCTGCCTTCGCCAGTCTCGGAATGTCAATCACGTCATCGCGCAAGCCCTCAAGCAATTGCTGCCATCGCCGGCTCTCATCCAAGGCTCTGCGGAATCGTTCACGTGCAATCTCCCAGCGCTTCAGCGCCTCCGCACGTGTGGTCGGCGGATCTTCTTCCCAGATAGTTGGCGATTCTGTATTTTTGGTGTTAGACATCGATCCAGTCACGGCACGCAGATAGGAATTGAAGTCCTTGTTTTCCTCCCACCAAAAGAGTTGTTTGAAACGGTAGCGGTTTTGTGTGTTTCCTAAGATAGCCGCGATGAGTCCCCACGTTTCGCGGCCATGTATCGAATCCGAAATCGTTTTGAAGTAACGAAGGTGCGGCGCATCCGCCGCGATTGCATCGACGCTGGGTAGTTCCGCGCTTACGTTTTCGACCGCCTTATTGTTTGATGAGGCGACTACAATTTCGAATCCCTTCAGCGAATCACTTAACTCGTAGAGATGAATCCAAGCCTGACCGACACTCAGTTTTAGCCCACTTGGCACGAAGGCAGTTTCGGGGTTGTCAAACCTGGCCATAGCCTGTGCCCGCTGAGTAATAACACCGGCAACCAGGTCGCGGAGTAGTGTGGTTTTTCCCGTGCCCGGTGGTCCATTGATTCCAATCAATCCATTCGGTGTCGTTTCACTGAAAGCGATATTGACAGCGGCTTGCTGAAGCAGTACGAGAGGATTGCGGCCTGGACCAGGCCATCTAGCCAATGGAGTGTATTGAGGACTTACTGCTTTCTCGAGCGTTTCATCATCGAGAAGCAGATCCTGAGTTTGCGTTGGAAGTTCGACACCAAGATAACGTCGAAGGTTATGCGGAGTTTCGTCGTTTGCAAACAACACTTTAGCCAAAGAGAGATCGGCCAGGAAGAAACTGTTAAGCAGAATCGGCTCTGGCGGATTTGAATCTCTGAAGTGCGTGTACGAGCGAATCGCGAACTCCGGAGGCTGCATCCACTCTACCGGTAGTTCGAGCCTGGCAATAAGATATTCGTAGGCTGCCGTTAGTCCGTCTCGGGTGATCGGTTTACAGCCATCAGCGTCTTCGGGGCTTCTGTCTCTAAGAATATTCTCGACTTTCGCTACTAATTGCGATTCCATCTTTGGCCATAGTGCGAGATCATCCAGTTCTCCGTTCAGTGCGGCCATAACGCCCCAGCCAAAACTCGAAACGGTCACAGCGGATGAATCAGTTAACCGGCCTTGCTTGTCCACGATGACAACAGCCAACGCTGCATTGCCAGGAGCGTTCGGCTTTTCGATACGAGTATCTCCATAACGCTCGACCAACAATTCCATGGCGGGCTCCATTCGTATCGCGCCCAGCACAATCTGATAATAAAGACGTCGATTGGGGCGAGACTTCTCACCACGTTCCCAGGGAAGCTCAGCCGTATCTATTCTTGTCAGACTTCGATCTCCTGTGGCGAGGTCCTCAGGTTCACGAAATGTTTGCGGCGACAATACCTCCAATGCAGTCCAGGCTGACAGAATGGCGTCGGGTGTATTAGTTATAGGAGGTATCACACCTTGCGAGTGGCTTTGAGCTCGTGCTCGCGTAGTGATGCTGGTTGAGGAGCGAGAGTATTTACGATTCATAGATCTGCGAAAGTGAGTAGCCGTTGATTTCCTGCCTGATGGCAAAGCGCAGCGAGTTCGAGGGACGAGAGGTTGAGGTAAATGGACCTGAGTCCTTGTCGTGCGCGCGCTTATGATACACGAAAACGAGGATTCATTGGCTCAAAAGTTGGGACCTCATCGATCCATAGCGCAGCGTCCGGCGCTGTGACTTTAGCAAGATTGAACAAGAAAAAGTGGTGGGTTTGCGTTACACGATAGCCTGGCCAGGTCGCGTATCCAAATCATAGGTCGGCTCTGTGTTTCTGATCACTCACCTGCTGAGATTTTCCGTCAGACACCCGCGTCTCGTTATTGCGCTCGTGTGCGCGGTCACCGTTTTCGCCCTTGTCTTCATCCCACGTATTCAACTGCGGCTTGATGGTCGGTCCTTAATCCCTTCGGGACTTCCGCAGTTCGCCGAAGGCGACCAGGCCGCGGCGCGTTTCGAGTTGCGCGACCTTGTGTTGATAGGTGTCGGGAATGAAGAAAAAGGTGTCTACACACCCGATACACTTCGACGCATCGCCCGCTTGAGTGACGGCCTTTCTCGCGTCAACGGAGTCGTAGCAGACTCCGTCGTCAGTATCTCCACCGTGCCGCGCCTCACTCTCGTCGATGGCAACGTCGATACAGAGCCGCTGTTCCGACCGGAGGACCAACTAAACAAGGAGACCATCCAACAACTACGCCGCGACGTTAGCAGGCGCGGTTATAACACCGGCTTGCTCGTCTCGCCCGACGCACAGGGCGCTGCCATCATCGCAAAGGTGGAGCCGGGAGCCGACCGGTACCGCCTAC
Organism: Pyrinomonadaceae bacterium; assembly: GCA_035275005.1. GTDB lineage: Bacteria > Acidobacteriota > Blastocatellia > Pyrinomonadales > Pyrinomonadaceae > PSRF01. Next base: position 18,782 of record DATENQ010000244.1, read on the forward strand.
TCGAAGACACGCGCGCACTGATCGCGAGCGAGTCATACGGCAAAGACTCGATCTATCTGAGTGGGTCGGCGTTGGCGCAAGCCGTCCTCGGCCTGGCGACAGCCCGCGACCTCGCTCGCCTGATTCCTGCCGTAGTCGCCGTCCTGGGCGTGATGCTGTTTCTGTCGTTTCGCCATCCCGTGCCCGCACTTTTGTCGCTCGCGGAAATTGGAGTGAGTCTCGTCTGGATGTCGGGGCTGATGGGCCTGACTGGTCAACCGATCTTCGTCACAACTTTGGTGCTGCCAGTGGTTCTCATCTGCGTTGGCGTGTCCGATGACGTATACGCACTTGGGCACTACTTCAACGAAGCAGTGCGCGCCAAAGACTCGACGGTTGAAGAGACGATCGTGGCAGCGTTCAGTAGTGCCGCCCGCCCTGTCGGCGTGACGGCCGTCTCAACTGTCGTCGGATTGTTGTCGATGGCTGCTGTGAGCCTCAACCCGCTGCGCGTCTTCGGCCTGTTCGGCTCTGCCGCGATCATCTTTTCGACGTTATTCACGTTCACACTACTTCCAGCGCTGCTCGCGCTACTGAAACCGCGCATCCGCTGGAAAGGCGACCCTTCAGTAACACTTGGGGGACGCCCCGCAACGTCGGCGCTGCGCTTGCTGACCGGATGGGCGAGTCCGCGGCGCGTGGCCGTCTGCGCTATCCTGGTCGCGGCGTGCGCCGTCCTCGCGACCACGCGTCTCCGCGTCGACGATAGTTGGATCCGGAACCTGCCAACCAATAGCGACATCGTGCTAGGCGACAGGTTCTTCAACGACAAGATGGTCGGGACGACCGCGCTCGAACTAATGGTGGACGCGAAACACGAAGAGTGGTTCAACAGCGTGGAGGGTCTGTCAGCGCTCGGCTCGCTCGAATGGGTGCTTGCGAGAGTTCCTCATGTCGGTGCCGTCAACTCTCTCTTCAACGACATGGTGAGAACCAACTCGACTCTTGTCGATGGCTTAAACTACGTCGCTTACCGGGCAGCTTTGCGGAGTGGACGCGTTCCTCTCGAAAAGGAACACGTGGAGTCGGCATTAAAAGTACTGTCGCACTCGACGTCGGCGCCGATTCGCGAGCGGGTTGACGAGGGGAACCGGTGGGCACGCGTTACAGTCTTTATTCGTGACGCTGACTACAGTCGCATCGACAACGTGCTGCGAGCCGCCGATCGCGAAATGTTGGACCAGGGGCTGGGCCACAAAATCGTGCCTTTTGGCGACGGTTGGATCAGCTACCTGACGGTGCGAATACTCGTTGAGGGGCAGGCATTCTCGATCGTGCTGGCGTTGGTGACGGATCTGGTTCTCATCAGTTTACTGCTCGGGTCAGTGAGGATGGGTTTCATCGCTGTTTTGCCCGTCGCGTTTAGCCTGCTGCTGGTGCTCGCCGCGTTGGCACTCGCAGGCACGCCGCTCGGAATCGCCAACTCGATGTTTGCGGGCATCGCGCTCGGCATCGGATTGGATTTTGCGATCCATTTAACGACGGCCTACCGGCAGCGGCTTCGTGAAGGCATACCCGCGGGGGAAGCTTTGCAGACTACGCTTGAACTCTCCGGGCCGGCGGTCTGCGTCAGCGCTGCTTCGATCACAGCGGGCTTTTCCGTGCTGATGCTGTCGGAAATTGCGCCCAACGTGCAGCTCGGCGTCATGATCTGTCTGTGTCTTCTGACCTGCGCAGTCACCACGTTGTTGCTTATTCCCAGTCTGCTCAAACTCTGGAAGGTCGTCAGATAAACCACCTTCTCTATCCACAGATTACACAGATTGACTTATTAAATCTGCGTAATCTGTGGATCATTTCAGCGTGTCCGCGAGTAAAAAAGGAAGGGAGACCAGGAGTGGTGGATCGGTCAAGGCCATTGGTCTTAGGGAGATGGTAAATGGACCACCGGCCTTGCCCTGTCGTACGATCACCGGACCGTTCCACGCCCCCACTAAAAGGTTCGCGCTGTCAGGTAATAAGTAGCCAAGCGTGTCGGCGAGGCGCGGCAGGGCAGCCGCGAGCAGGTGATAAATGCCGTCGGGTACAGGCCCGATACGAAAGGCGCCGGGCGACGTAAGGAGTGCTCCACCGACAGGACGACTCTGCGGTATGTGAGCGTGGAAAAGGCCAACGAAGATTGGTCCCTCGCAAGGTTCAGAAAAGTCGACGAAACCCTCAACAGAAGGGTTGAGCGACGCGCGGCCTGTCAGCTCCGCGTAGTGGGCGCAAAGTGATTCGACAGAAGCGGGAGTGATCCGTTCGGCGAGGTAACGGAACTCACGTGGTCCAAGTCCGACGCGTTGAGTGAAACGCCTGGTGAAAGTGCTGAGACTGTTGTAACCCACCTCGAAGCAGATGTCCGTGATGCTCAGGTTAGTATTCAGCAGCAGCCGCTTCGCTTCATCCAATCTCATTGCTGAGATGAACTTGTTCGGCGGAAGACCGGTGATCTGGTGAAACACACGATTGAAGTGGAACTCGCTGAGATAAGCGACCCGCGACATATCTCGTAACGAAATCGGATCACACAGCCGCTCACGCGCATTCGTGATCACGCGTTCGACAGCGCGGCGATGTGCAGCAAGAGTGTCTTCAGTGTGTTGCATAATCTCTCAACGTCTCTCGTAACTGAGGAGGAACTGGAACCGGAACCACCTGCTCGCCCTCGCGCTGCATGCAGGCGACCTGTTGCTCGCCGCGTGCCACCAGCTCTTCGCCGCGCCAGTATTCGAAGTTCATCGTGATGCGGTTCTGTCCTAATTCACCGAGACGCATGCGTAGAATGACTTCATCGAATGCGACTAGCTCCGACATAAACTCACACGAAACGCGCGTCGTCACCAGCACGAGGCCGTGCTTGGGCGCTTCGATAATTTCGGGGGCCCGGTCACGCAGGAACATCTCGCGGCAGCGTCCCTGCCAGCGCACGTGGTTGGCGTAATAGACGTTTCCGATTAGGTTTGTCTCTTCGAATCCGACGACGTGCCGGTATTCATACGCGCGCATCTCTGCCTCCCGTTAGCAACGCTATTGCCAGATCCTCTTTCTCACCTTTCCTCTTGATCACGCACGATGCGATTTTCAAATCACCGGACGCGAGCAAAATCCATCCGTTAGACGCCACGCTCGCAAAGACTAGAGGCGCAGCCATGCCGGCGCCCGCTTTCTTCAGGCACTCAACTGATGTCCAAACGCGCGTCGCTGCTACGTCCAGCGTCTCTTGTGCTTCGCGACTAATGATCTCGGCAAGTTTGAATCGCTCAACGCCGAGTATGTCGGACCAGATTCCGGGTGGTCGTGTCGAGACGAGTTCGAGGTCACAACCAACGGGTGAGTGGCCGGCGACAGCCATCGTGAGATCGCCGGAGTGAGAGGCAGACACGTCGCGTCCGTCGCAAGCCGTAGGTTTTCCATCCGCACGTCTGATGACGCAGCCCGTGCCGAGCGCGCTCTCAATCGCGCGTGTGCTGCGCTCGCGACGTTCTGATGTCTGATCGAGTTCGAATGCGATCGAAACGTCTGCGCCAGGGATCACCTCCAGCAGACATCGTTCGATGTATGGTGTCAGCAAACCTTCCGGCCATGGACCTTTGAAGTCCGTGCCGCTGATGGCGCGCAGGTGTAGTCGCTCCCAGCGCTCGAGCACGCGCCCTTCGGAATCGGTCAACTCCACGTCGTAGATGAAACCGTTCGTTAAGCGCTCTCTTTCCTGTGCGTGCACGGTTAGCTCGCCCACATGTGCGTTAAGGTTGCCGGTTATTCTCTCGACACCGACTGGCAGAAGCGCTATCTGCGGTACGCATGCCTGCACGGCGTGAACGGCAGCGTCGCGGGCGCCTGGATCTCCGAGCACCAGGTCACCCGGTAAGTATCGGCCGAACCAGTTGGTCGTTCCGTCGGGCATGATCTCGGCCGAGCATTGCGTGG
>DATENQ010000245.1:0-10780 GCA_035275005.1 Pyrinomonadaceae bacterium
AGCTCTGCTGTTTCAAACTCCGCGCCGATCATCATTCCCATGCCACGCACGTCGACGATACACGCGTGCTTCTGCTGAAGTTTCTGCAACCCTTCTTTCAGGTAAGCGCCAACTTCCGCCGCATTCTGGACTAACCCGCCTTCGAGCAATTCGATCGTCTTCAACGCCGCCGCGATACAAACCGGATTGCCGCCAAACGTCGACGCATGCGCGCCGGGCTTCCAGTCCATCAGGTCCGCGCGCGCGACACACGCGCCGATCGGCAACCCTGAACCGATGCCCTTCGCAATCGTCACGATGTCAGCCTGAACACCGTAATGCTCACACGCGAACATCTTCCCGGTGCGTCCCATTCCCGACTGCACTTCATCGACAATCAAAAGAATCCCGTGCTCATCGCAAATGCGTCTTAGTCCATTCAGAAAACCTTTCGGCGCCGGCACGTAACCACCTTCGCCCTGGACTGCTTCAACCACGATGCCCGCAACTTCTTCCGGTGGCGTGGTGGTCTTGAACAAGCGCTCCTCGATCCAGTTGAGCGCGCCCTGGCCCGCTCCGCCATCGCCGCAGTCAGCAGCGCTGAACGGATTGCGAAACTCATTCGGATAAGGCACGTGCACAACGTCGAGCGCCTGTCGCTTGAAGCCGCTGCGCTGCGCTGCTTTGGACGACGTCAGCGAGAGTGAACCGAGTGTGCGTCCGTGAAAGCTATTGAAGAATGCGATGAACTTCTCGCGACCAGTCGCGTGCATCGCGAGTTTCAGTGCCGTCTCGACGGCTTCAGTGCCGCTGTTGGCGAAGTGTGTGCGCGTCGGAGATTTGACCGGCACGATCGCGTCCAGCTTCTCGGCGAGTTGTGGCATGTGGCGATAGTAATAATCGGTGCCACACATGTGAATCAGTTGCTCCGACTGTTGCTGGATTGCTTTGACGACTTCCGGATGGCAGTGTCCCGTCGAACAGACAGCGACGCCGGCGTTGCAATCGAGAAAAATGTTGCCGTCAACGTCTTCAACCCAGACTCCACTGCCGCGCTCCGCGACAAGTTTAAAGGACGGTCGCGGGTATGAAGGGTTAACAAACTTCGCATCCGCTTCGACGATCGCTTTGCCCTTTGGGCCTGGCAGCGCGGTCTTGATTTCGGGGCGCTTGGTTGGTGCTGGTACGCTGGTAGACATTTTCAACTCCCTTGTCAGAATGGCCAATAAAAACCGCCCGAACCATGGGTCCGGTTGTTAGGAATCGATTGCGAACGACAAAAGGCTAATCGGCGAAGAGGTTCGCGCGGGATTCGAGCGGGCGATAATGTAAAGGATTGAACATTGAACCCGATTCTAGCACCGGGCTTGAGGCGTGACAATTTGTTTCACGCAAAGGCGCAAAGAAGCAAAGAAAGCTGCAAAGGAGGGGTCTTCTTTGTGCCTTTGCGGAGACTTTGCGCCTTTGCGCGAGATTTCTTCATGCCACATTGATCTTTATGGTGGTGTTTATTACAGTTAACGGTTCAAATCCTGCCCCGGAGAAGCAATATGAATAACCGAAGAAGCGTGTTTACCTTTTTGTTTGTGGCGGCTGTCCTTGCAATAGCCGCTGTCGCGCCCGCCCTGCAACGCGCAGACGCCCAGAACGTCAGCGGCGCCGGCGCTAACGGCCGAGCCGGACGCTCAACCAATGATGTTCCTGCCAAGATTGTTTATCCCGTAAGTAAGAAAGTTGACGTCGTCGACGATTACTTCGGCACCAAGGTTCCCGATCCGTATCGCTGGCTCGAGGATGAGAATTCAGCGGAAACAAAAGCCTGGGTCGACGATCAGAACAAAGTGACCTTCGCGTACCTCGATAAAATCCCGTATCGCGAAAAACTCAAAGCACGCTTGACGGAGCTTTTGAACTACCCGCGTATCTCCGCGCCGTTCCGTCGTGGTGATACTTACTTCTTCACGAAGAACGACGGGTTGCAAAATCAGAGCGTCATCTACATTCAAAAAGGTGAAAACGGCACCGCTGAAGTCTTTCTCGATCCGAACAAGTTCTCGGCTGACGGTACTTCCGTCCTGAGCGCGTTCTCACCTTCGAAAGACGGTAAGTATGTCGCGATTGGCACCTCTGAAGGCGGCTCTGACTGGGTCACGATCGGCGTAATGGAAGTGGCGACACGCAAGAAGCTCGCGGATGAGCTCAAATGGCTGAAGGCTTCAGGTGTTTCCTGGCAGGGTGATGGCTTCTATTACAGTCGTTATCCAGCACCGGAAAAGGACAGGGAACTCAGCAGCAAGAACGAATTTCAAACTGTTTACTTCCACAAGGTCGGCACACCGCAGTCAGAAGACGTGCTGGTTTACGAAGACAAGGCAAACCCGCAGCGTTTTCAAAACGTCGGCACCACCGAAGATGAGCGTTTCGCGATTCTCAATGTCTCCGAACGCGGCAAGGGCAAGAGGGGCAATGCGCTCTTCTACAAAGACCTGTCGAAGGATGACAAAGAGTTCAAGCCCATCGTTGCTGAGATCGGTAACGACAGCTTCGGCCTCATCGATAACGTTGGCGACAAGTTTCTGATCCGCACCGACAAGAACGCGCCGAACGGCCGCGTGGTCCTGGTCGATCCGCAAAATCCAGACGAGAAAAACTGGAAAGACATTTTGCCGGAACGCGAGGAACCTTTGCAGGGCACGGGCACTGCCGGCGGCAAGCTCTTCGCTTCATGGCGCAAAGACGTCGCCACGAAGGCGTACGTGTTTAGTCTTGATGGCAAGCTCGAAAACGAAATCGTGCTGCCTGGTGTGGGAAGTGCCGGTGGCTTTGGCGGTCTGAATGATGATAAGCACGTGTACTACAGCTTCACTTCGTTCAACTACCCGCCGACGATCTTCAAGTACGACATTGCTACGAAGAAGTCGACCGTCTTTCGCACTGTCGATATTCCCGGATTCAAAGCCGAGAACTACGAAACCAAACAGATCTTCTACAAGAGCAAAGACGGCACGCGCGTGCCGATGTTCCTGGTCTATAAAAAAGGTCTGAAGCTCGATGGTAACAATCCGACACTGCTCTACGGTTACGGCGGCTTCAACGTCGTTACCTCTCCTGGATTCAGCTCACTTCGCATGGCGCTGCTCGAACAGGGCGTGGTTTATGCTTCGGCGAATATGCGTGGCGGTGGTGAGTATGGCGAGAAGTGGCACGAGGCCGGAACCAAGCTGAAGAAGCAAAACGTGTTCGACGACTTCATTGCGGCGGCCGAATGGCTGATTGCAAACAAGTACACGTCGCCGAGCAAACTCGCGATCCAGGGCGGCTCGAATGGCGGACTGCTCGTGGGAGCGGTGGCGAATCAACGGCCGGAGCTGTTCAAGGCGGTGATCGAATCAGCTGGCGTGATGGACATGCTGCGCTTCCAGAAGTTTACGATTGGCTGGAACTGGATCGCAGACTATGGTTCAGCGGAAGCGAACGAAGCTGAGTTCAAGGCGCTTTATGCTTACTCGCCGATTCACAATATCAAGATGGGCGCGAAGTATCCGGCAATCTTGATCACGACCGCCGACCACGATGACCGCGTCGTGCCTGCGCATAACTACAAGTATGCGGCGGCATTGCAGGCAGGGCAGGGTGGTCCGAACCCGATTCTCATCCGCGTCGATACGAAGTCGGCACACGGCGCGAGCAACACGACGAAGGCGATTGAGCAGACGCGAGATATTTATGCGTTCCTGTTCGAGAACCTGGGCGTGGAATACAAATAAGCCACGGATTACACGGATTAACACGGATTTTCTGATCAGTGTTAATCCGTGTTCATCTGTGGCTCTATTTAAATCTACGGATGGGGTGGGCTTCGGTGTTGAAGATCACCTTGTCGAAGTCGAGCGTGTTCGGTGGTGAGAAGAGCAGGTAGAAGTATTTGAAAGTCTCGGCAAACAAAAAGCTCTGCATCGAGTCGTTCTTTTCTTTCGTCACCACGCTCTTCAGTGCCGCGTAGGCATCCTCCGTGCGACAGTACTTCACGAAGTCGCGCCAGAGCTTCTCACCCATCAACAAATACTTCGTATCCTTCGTGTAACGATAGAGATAGTAAGTTGACTCGACGATCTCCGGCCGCAGGTGATACCCCGGCGACGTGATCTTGTGTGCGCGGTAATCAAACTCCTCAGGCTCGATGCCTTCGAGGTTCCACATGCGGTACGACGAATCCTGCAAACGCTTCGCGCGCTTGAGATCACCTGAAAGCGCAAGCACTGCCGGGAAGAAAGCATCGAGCGCGCCGTAAGTGGTTGCGCGTCGCGCGCCGGTGTTCATGTCCGCGTGGCCATACCAGAGCTCGTCGCCGAGATCAGTCTTTATTTCATCGGCTAGATACTTGTTAATCGCGACGATGCTCTCGTTCCACATGCGCCCGCAGTCCTGATCGCCAAACAGCAGCGAGCACTTCAAAAGGTATTCGTAATAACTGTCGATCGCGCCGCTAATATGACTGTCGGTATTGGTCCACTCACCCGTCTCGACATTGATCCATTCGCCCACCAGCCCAATTTTCGAACGGCGCTTATAAGTCTCAACCAGCGCGCGTTTCGCCTTGTCGTAAAAGATCGGTTTGCCGGTGAGCTTGCTCAACGTGCCAAACTCGATAATCAGCGTTCCCGTTTCCGCTGGATTACTGATCGGCTTGCTGACTTTCCCGGTCTTCAGGTTGACGTAGCGATACGGCATACCGGTCGGTGAGTTGAAGACTGGCAACAGTCTATTGCCGAGATCCTCAGCCAGGTCGAGAAAACGCTTGTCGCCAGTGAGCTGGTAATTCGTTAACAAGCCGCCCAGCAGCCTGATCGTGATCTCGAAGTTCTGAACCTCGATGTCTTTATCGAAAGAGAGATTGCTGAGGACGTACTGCATCGTCGTAGCAGCCTCATCGTCCAATTCCATGATGATCATCGTGTCGAGCGCGTCAACCGCGGTCATCAGCAGCGGCTGCGGATACCAGTCGTGATAACTCTTCGAGAGCGGCTTTAGATCGTCGTGTCCCCACGCGTATCTCTTGTAACCATTCCACGCGTGCAGAAACTCCGCCTTCACTTCCGCCGCAAGCTTCTTCTGCTGTTGTGCCCGGATGGTACCGGGCACCACCAGCATCAAGACAACCAATCCATAAACAATCCTTGTCATCTGTGGCCAACTTCCGTTTGGAATGAGGTCCGTATCGCTTCCTTCGGGGGTGGCTCGGGCCAAATCGAAACTCTCCTGGACCAACGATGTCGCAGCACGCACGAACGAAAGTACTTTTCGTGTTCCCACTCGACCTCCGCCATCGTCAGTAGACAATCAATTAGATCCTCGCGCCCGCACGCGAGCGCATGACGCGCCGCCGTTTCATACTCGACAATGTTGCGACTCTCCAGTTTGCCCGCCCCGTACATCGGCGCGAACCAGCCGCTGACGTGACACAACAGCCCGAGCACTCGCCCCACGACCGTAGCTCGTACTTCCCGCACTTTGTTTGGTCCAGAGCCGAGGCTTTCAAGCATCTCGCCCACCAGTTTCCGGTGATGCCATTCCTCGTCTTCGATCTTCTTGATGCTCCGGCGTTCTTCCGGATCGCTTACTGAGTGCCAGTGGCCGCGGTAGGCATAGCCCGCCGCCAATTCACCCGAATATGCCAATTGCAAGATGGCTATGAGCTGCGCGCGGGGGTTGAGCAGATCGGTGGATGCCATGGGGTTTCGGAAAGTGGGATTATAGCCGTATTAAGCTTTTTAACTCATACGATAAACGAAAATTGGATGGTGACCTGGTTCGAGGTCTTCATCCACAGATTACACAGATTCTGTCAATCAATCTGTGTAATCTGTGGATCAACTTCTTCATGTACAAATTTATCGTTTCGTGTTACTACTGGCCAACCGGCGAAGGTGGCCTCCGGTTGCGGGCCTCTATCATTAAGAGTGAGTTTGAGGAAACTGGCAACGGTCTCATTTATTCCCGACAAGGAAGACTGACCAGCTTGGATAAGCTTGCCTCATCAATCGAACGCCGCAGAGTGCGCAGGCTCAAAGCAAAGTGCGAGATAGAGCTTGTTGCGGATCTGTCGTTGCTGGACAACGACGTTCAGAACTCTGATTCGTCTCTCATCTTCCTTGGACGCACGCACGATGTCAGCGCCGCGGGCCTGGGGATGGTCCTTCCTTCGACGATCATCGACGAAAGATTTTGTAGTGGCGGGAATCGTTTGAATCTCTCGCTGCACGTGCCGGGCGGAGTTATCGGGTTGGAAGTGAGCCCGGTGCGATGCGAACGGCTGAGCACGCCTTACTCCGGTCAGGGTTATCTTTTGGGTACAAGGATAACGAACGTCGACGATCGCGCGCAGTTTGAGAAGTATCTCGACAGTCTCTCAGGCGCTAAGCGCCAAACACTCGCCGACAATTACCGACAAGATAGAACAAGAACTTAGAAATAGAACAAGTCAGGAAGAGAGGGGCTTACCCCCGCTCTGAGAATGTAAACGGCGGGGGCAAACCCCTCTTCCTGACTTGTTCTCGCTAACGGGGCCTGAATAAACTTCACTCTGCTTGTTTTAAAAAGTCCTTGGTGCGTGGATCTTTGGGTGAATTCAACACCTCGTCTGTTGGGCCGTACTCGACCGCTACTCCACCTTCCATAAACAGAATATTGTCTGAGACCCCGCCGAGGAAGCCCATTGAGTGGGAAATGATGATCATCGTGTGACCGCGATCCACGAACGTTCGCAGTAAAGTTCGCAGGCTGTTGATGCGACGTGGATCGAGTGCGCTGGTTGGTTCGTCCAGTAACAGCAAAGCCGGGTGCATCGCGAGTGCCCGAGCAATCGCGACGCGCTGTTGCTCACCGCCGGATAAAGATCCGGGATATCGTCGTGCAGCTTGTTTCATGCCGACTGACTCCAGCAGCTCAAAAGCCTCAGTCTCTGCTTTCTTCTTTGCCGAGCGCAGCACGTGAACCGGAGCTTCGATAATGTTTCCGACCACCGAGAGATGCGGAAAGAGATAGAAGTGTTGAAAGACAGTGCCGACCTTCAGTCGCAGATCTTTCACACGACGACGATACTCGGCAGTCGACAACCCGGCTTCCAACCGCACGCCGTCACACTCAATCGTTCCGCCGTCGATCGTTTCGAGCCCGTTGAGACATCGCAGCAGCGTCGACTTTCCACTACCCGAAGCTCCGATCACGCCCAGCACAGTTTGCGGCGCCATCTCGAAAGTGATCCCTTTCAAGATCTCGCTGTCGCCGAAATGCTTGTGCAGGTCAGTGACACGAATCATACGGGCGCCTCTTCCAGACGCTCTGTCGCTCGATTACTCATTCGTCTCTCAAGCCGGCGCGCAAGATGCGCCATCGGCAAACTCATCGCGAGGTAAAACGCGGAGACCGCGAGGCCAAGAAGCAGGAACTGTCCCGATGCGTTGGCAAGTTCGCGATATGCTGTTGCCAGTTCCCAAACGGAGATCGCAAACGCGACGGAAGTGTCTTTGAAGAGCGAAACAAAATCATTCGTCATTGGCGGCAGTGCAATGCGAAATGCTTGCGGCATGATGATGCGCCGGAAAGCGAGCACCGGACTCATGCCCAGCGAGTAAGCAGCTTCCCACTGTCCGTTTGGAATCGCTTCGAGTGAAGCGCGATAGACCTGCGATTCGTAAGCCGCGTAGTTCAAGCCGAGTCCGACGAGCGCCGTCAACCAACCCGGCATCGCAATGCCGATCACCGGCAAGCCGAAGTAAAGAAAGAGAAGTTGGACCAGCACCGGCGTGCCGCGGAAGAACTCAACGTAAATCGTGCAGAAGGCGCGCACCCATGCGGGACCTTTCCACTGTCCGACAGCGAGCGGAAGACCCAAAACGACCGCGATGACCATCGAGCCGAGCGCGATGAGCACTGTGACGGCTGCGGCGCGCGTCAATCGCCACAGCGCTTCACTCCAGTTGAAGGTGGTGGTAGTTGATGTGTATTCCTCGACTTTGGTCGACTCAGTCCCGGCGCGAATCGGCGCCTGAAACTCGACTTGCGCGTCGTTCCAAAGACCCCACTTCTTGAGAATTGTTTCTAGCGTGCCGTCGAAGATGATCTTGTCGATGGCAGCGTCGACCTCGGCTTTCAACGCCAGGTCGCCCTTGCGCAGACCGATAACGTAAAGACCGCGCGTGAACGGTGGCCCGGCAGGTCGCAGTTTCGGATTCGAGCGCGCGTAAAAAGCCTCGGCGGGCACGTCCATAACGACTGCATCGATCCGTTTCAACTCGAGATCGCGATAGGCGCCGACTGGATCTTCATAGTTGCGGAGTGGAATGCCTTGTTGTTCCAGCAGACGTGACGCGGCGGTGTTTCCGAGCGTTCCGACAATGCGGTTCTTGCAGTCGTCGATTGAGTTGATGCGATTGTCGTCGCGGCGAACGGTGAGCTGAAGCTGAAAGATGTAATAGGGCTTGCTGAAGAGGATCTGTTGAGCGCGATCTCCGGTCGGTTCGAGACCATTGACGATCACGTCGAACGAGTTGCGCTGCAGCGCGGAGACGAGTGTTTGCCAGTCGCTTGGCACAAACTCAGCGCGGCGTCCCATCGCCTGCGCCAGCGCGTCAACCATCTCCTTTTCGTAACCGATGTATTGATCGGGATTCGCGGGATCGGTGAAGACGTACGGCGCGCCACCACTCGGATCGGCGCCCCAACGGAGCACCTTCTGCGCCACAACAGAATTGCAGCCGAAGAAAATTAGCCACAAAAAGGCACAAAAAGCACAAAACGAATTAATTAATACTTTTGTGCTTTTGGAGCCTTTTTGTGGCAAGTGTACGTTTAGCAAATTGGCGGAGATTCTAGCTGCTAAGGGCTTTTAGATCCAAGTTCGAAGCAACAGTCGTGTCGGCTTTCAAAACCGATTCCATCTGTTTCAAGGCGTAGGCGTTTTCTTCCTGCGTGTTTGAAACGATGCAATCCGAGGGAACGAACACTTTGTAGTCGCGCATGTACGCGTCGTTGGCGGTGAAGAAGACACAGTTGTTGCCTGCGATGCCGGTGAGGATTAGATTCTTTGTCGTGAGGTGCGTGAGTAATAGATCGAGCGTGGTTGAGTAGAAGCCCGAGTTCTTGGGTTTCAAGACAAAGTAATCGTCCTGATCCGGCAGCAGCAGGTCAACGAACTCGCGGCCTCTGGAATTCTCATCTTTGCAGTGTGCGACAATCTTCTTGAAGTCTGACTGCCAACGCCCGAAGTTATCGTTCACGTAAATCGACGGAATGCCCGCTTCTACAGCGCGCTTCTTTAGCTCGGCGATTTTGTGGCCAACGGGAAGCGCGAGCCGCAGCAGTTCTTTACCTTCCGGGAAGTCGAAGTCGTTGATGACGTCGATCAGAAGCAAAGCAGTTTCGGATTTGTCCGGAGCCGAACCATGAAGATCGTGAACTTCGCGTGGCATGTCCACAGATTAACACGGACAACCCTGATTTGGTTTTATCCGCATTTTCCGTGTTAATCTGTGGCTAAGATCTTAAGCCCAACACCGAGGCCCCATAATAAATGTGTACTGATCGCAGAGACTTTCTACGTTTGTCCGCAGGTATGGCTGGAGCAGCGCTACTCGGCAACTCGACTGCTTATGCACAAAGCACGCAGCCCGAGCCGATTCGACGTTTGCGTCGCATGACTGACAACGTCGTTCCGATCACGCTCGAGGAACGCAAAGGCCGCATTGAGAAGGCGCAGAAACTGATGCGCGATCATCGTATCGACGCGATCTACATCGAGCCGGGCAGCAGTATGTTTTATTACACCGGTATGCGTTGGGGCACGAGCGAGCGAATGCTGGCGATGGTGATTCCCGCGCGCGGCGAGATTGCGTGGGTGTGTCCGAAGTTTGAAGAAGAGCGCGCTCGCGAGCTGATCAAGATGGGCACCGACATTCGCACCTGGGAAGAAGACGAAAGCCCTTATCAACGCGTCGCGGAGATATTCAAAGACCGCGGCGTGCGCACCGGCACTGTCGGCATGGAGGAGCGCGTGCGCTTTTTCCTTTACGACGGGATTCGGCTTGCGGCGCCCGCGTTGAAGTTTGTGAGTGCAACACCGATCACAGCCGGTGGACGCATGTTCAAGTCGCCGGCTGAGCTGGCGTTGATGCAGATCGCGAACGACATCACCATCGTTGCTTACAAAGCCACGCGCGACAGCATGACTGAAGGCATGACGCAAGGCGAGTTTGCGGGCAACTGCGCGGCAGCTTTTCGCGCCCTCGGAACGTCAGGCGGGATCTTCGTGAGCTTTGGAAAGTTCACTGCGTTTCCGCACGGCAGCAGCACGCCGCAGCGCTTACGTGAAGGCGATGTCGTGTTGATGGATGGTGGTTGCAGTATCGACGGTTACCAGTCAGACATCACGCGCACGTTTGTGTTTGGGAAAGCCTCCGATCGACAACGTCAGATCTGGGACCTCGAGCTCAAGGCGCAGGACGCGGGATTTGCGGCGGCAAAAGTTGGGGCACCGTGCGAGGCGGTCGATGCCGCAGCACGCAAGGTGATCGTCGATGCCGGTTTTGGTCCGGACTACAAAGTTCCCGGGTTGCCGCACCGCACTGGTCATGGCATCGGTCTTGATGGTCACGAGTGGACTAACTTTGTGCGTGGGAACAAGACGCCGATCCAGCCCGGGATGTGTTTCAGTGATGAGCCGACGGTCGTAATCTATGGTGAATTCGGTATTCGTCTTGAAGACTGTTTGTATATCACTCCGGATGGGCCGAAGTTTTTCACG
>DATENQ010000246.1:0-6976 GCA_035275005.1 Pyrinomonadaceae bacterium
ATCAGTCCCAACTACTCCTGCTCCCGTAATTTCAAATAACGTCAGCGATAAATCGCCCGTGCCACATGCAACATCGAGAACGCGCGCGCTGTTCGACGAAAGCTTATCGCGGACTCTCGTTGCAACAATCCGGCGCCAACGCTTGTCGACGTTGACGGAAAGCAAGTGATTCAAAAGATCGTACCGGCTCGCGATCGATGCAAACATTTCGCGAACGCGGCTCGCATGCTCGTTTGCGGCGCTTCCGTTCTCGTCAGGCACAGTTAAGCCAAATCTGATGCAGCTTTGGTTGCAAGACCCTTGCAAACAATTTGCGATTACCCGGGATTAATATTGCTTGCTGGTTTTGTTGGCGGTTTTGGCGATGGCGCCGGTGCTGCAATCTCGCCGAGGACTTCAAACTGAAAACGTCCTTGCAGCGCGGCCTTTAGTGCTGCCGATTCACCGGCAACGACTGAGACTATCGTTTTGTTGAAAAGTCGATTAGCAACACGTTGAATCTCTGCGGCAGTTACAGATCTCAGCAACGCAATTTGATCCTGTGGAGTGCTCAGGCGATACGTGTCTGCGTCGAGCCACGGATCCGGCAGCGCGTCCGGCTTCGCAAGGTTCGCGGAGATCTCGTTGATCACTTCGGCCCTCGCGCGTTCCAGTTCTTCGGCAGTGGCTGGAGTAGACATTAACGAGTCAAGAACCTTTCGTGCATTCGCCAGCGAATCTACCGCAGTGAGCTCTGTAACTGTGGCGCCCATTACGAATGCGCCGGGCAAGACGTGCGCGTCGGCTTTGACAAAGACCGGTTGCTTGCTCAACTCCGGAGTTGTTGCTTCCCAGCGATGTTGCGCCACTTTCGCTAAAACCAAAGTAGTGTGAAAGTCCGTATCGGATCTGGAAACGCCGCGTGTTGCCAAACGAACCTCGACGCCTGGCCCCGGCACATTGATAATTAGTGTGCGTGTGTCGGGAGGCGTGGGTTGGCGGAAAGTGGTTGGCACAATCTGTTCGCTTTTGCGCCAGGGACCGAGTAGCTGGCGCACAGTCTTCATCGCGCGTTGTTTTGTCACACCGCCGATAACTGCGAGCGTGGCGTTGTTTGAATTCAAAAAGCGGTCGCGGGCCTGCATCAAGTCGGCACGATCCACTCGCGTCACATCTTCCGGCGAGCCTGCTGCTGGACGACCGTATGGAAAGTCACCATAGAGTCGAGCCGCAATCGCGCGATCCGCGACTTCCGCCGGAACGATCAACGTGTCGCGCAGGAGCTTGATGCGCGCGTCGCGCATGCGTGTCACGACTTCCGGAGTTAACTGTGTCGCCAGCAATGCGTTGCGCAGGACCTCGACGATCTGTTCAAGCTCGGAGGCTTTGCCAACCATCGTGATGGTGGTGGAATCGTAAGTGACGCTGACGTTGAGTTTCCCGCCCATCTCGTCAGTGAAGTAATCGACGGTTGCGGGGTCGGGGAAAAGCATATCGCCGAGGAGCGCCATTTGACCTGACTTTCCGGCGAGGTCGAAGGCGGCGCCGCTGTTGATCCTGAGTTTCAGGATTACTTCGGGACTACCGGGTTTCAGCCAGAACATCAGGCGCAGGCCGTTTAAGAGTTGCTCGCGCTCAGGTTGGGCAGGCATTTGGGCGCTCAGAGGCTGCGCGGCGAGCAGAATTACTCCCGCCAAGGCGCAAAGGCGCAAAGAAGAACTAAACCACGATCCGAATCCTTTGCGCCTTTGCGCCTTTGCGGGAAAATTCATCGTTAAATGCCGGAAATTGTAGAGTCTTCAGCGGACCAAAACATCTTAGATGCCGTGTGTTTGCCCGTCAACCGTTTGGCACTTCGATGCATCCTAAGCCCTGACTGATTAAAGGGATCTGGTCGATCTGACCCGGCAAAAACGCAAAAAGAGTATGTACTTGCCGCCCTCGCCGGATTAATATCCGGCCAAAGTATTGTTGGGGCGCGTAAGTTTTTTCACGTTGGAACGTCACTTTTCTACGGTTGCTGGTAAATAAAGCAGGAGCTAATCCTGCAGGATCGAGTGCTTGATTGCCCGAGAGAACCACAGACGAGGTTTTGCTGAACAAGACAGGAGAGGGTGACCAGGCAGCCTTTCTGGAGTTGTACGAACGGTACCGGGAACCAATCTTTCGCTTTGCTTACCGGTTGCTGGGTTCGGTTGAAATTGCTGAAGACGTAACTCACGACTGTTTCCTCAGCTTGATTCGCAAACCTGAGAACTACCGTCCTGAGCGCGCTTCTTTGAAAACTTATTTGTATGCAGCGGCGCGGAACCTGGCGTTGAAACATTTCCGCAGTCAGGGCCGCGAGACCGGGCTGGACGACGTGATCGAGGAACCGAAGGATTCGCCGCGACGCGGACCTTTGCGGAGGTTGCTTGACGAAGAGCTCGCGGCTCTGGTGAGAGAAGCAGTTTTCAGTCTTCCTCCAATGCAGCGAGAGGCGCTCATCCTGTTTGAGTATGAGGGCCTAAGCTTGAACGAGGTTGCCGAGATTGCCGGTACCGACGCCGGCGCGATAAAGGCCCGTTTATACAGGGCGCGCGAGGGTATGAGAAGAATGCTGCGGCCCTATCTGAACAGCAATCAGGAATTGAATAGTGGTCGGGAAATTGTTACTTTGAGGGAGGCGTGAGATGGGCGTTCAGCCGGAAGATGAGTTGATTTCCGACGATGAGCTCAAGTCGTTGCTCGAACGCTGGGTCGCGCCAGGGCCTTCGAGAGTTCTCGACAAGCGAGTCGAAACAAGCTTTGCAAGAGAATTTTCTGGTGCAGACGGACTGTCTCAGTCGGTGCTGCTCCCCCACAGGCAACAAGAGGTAGTATCGATGAAGTTCTGTTCAGTATGTAAAGAAGAGTTTGCTGACAAGTTCAGCTTTTGTCCCGTCGATGGGACCCCACTGACAATGGTTTCGCAGCCGGTTGAAGAACCGAGTGTGACTGTGGCTCAGGATCCGAGTGTGACTATCAACCGCGACACCGTGGTTGAGTCAGCACCGGGTTATCACGAGGAGCCCGTCGACAGCGAACCAGCCTGGACTGCTTCCAATACTTCCTCAGCACTGATACTACGAGACGAATATCATCTCACTTTCCTGGACGACTCCGGCTTGGCAGCTCGTCTGGGCCACGAGATGAGAGACGTAGCCCGTGAGAATCAGTTGACCAGAGCAGAGTTCAAACGCGATCCGTTTGGTTTCACGAAACGAACGTTCACCGGTTACGGCGGCATGTTCCGGAAGTTCTTGGATAAGCCGTATGTCAAGGCCGCGATGGGCGCGGCTGTCCTGGGAATACTGGCGCTGGTTGGCGCTGTGATGCTGATGGATCGTACGCAATCCACAGGAGCATCACGTGCCGGTCTGATCGTTTTCGCGATAATTGCCGGTGGGTTGCTCGTCGCACTTTTCTCGACGTGGCTTGGAGGCGAACGCGGCGCCGCAGTAATGGGTGCTGAGCCCTCTGATAATAAGAGTGTGGTCGCTGCGATGGTCTCATCGTTTGCGTTCCTGTTCTTAATTGTTGGCCTCGTGATGTTTTTTGGACGCCGGAATGGGCAGTTGTTGGCAGTTAACAATCCCAACGAAGATCTTACGGTCGAGCAGGTTATCGATATTCCTGACGAGCAGCCGACACCCGATCCGGGTACTGCCGGTTTAAACAAGGGCAGCGGTGGTGGTAGTAAGCCGAAGCCGGAAAAGGCAGCGGGCGGCGGTGGTGGCGGACGTGAAGAAGCGAAGCCGGCATCATTTGGTAAAGTTCCACAAGCGTCGTTGACAGTTCCGCAGGTAGTAGCGCCGGATCCGAAGCCGGTGCTGCCGAAGAATCCGGCGTTGCCGGTGGCTGCGACTGTCGTCGCGGATCCGATGCTGGTGCCACCCGATGCGCGAGTGTTGCCGTACGGCGATTACAAGTCGAAGAGCACCGATCCTTCGTCAGGCCCGGGTACTGGAAACGGTATCGGAACGGGAACTGGTGGCGGAATCGGTCCGGGTGAAGGTGGTGGTCTTGGACCAGGTCGTGGTGGCAACATCGGCGGCGGCGACCGCAACGACGGTGGCGGTGGACCAGGCGGTGGTGGTGGTGGCGGTTATGACCGCATCTTTACCGGTAAAGACGTCACGACTAAAGCACGTCTGATTTCGAAGCCGGAGCCGCAGTACACTGAAGACGCGCGCAAGAACCAGATTACGGGAACGGTCGTGCTGAAGTGCGTGTTCTCGTCGAATGGAACGATAGCGAATATCAGGACTGTTTCGGGACTTCCGTACGGTTTGACTGAGAGAGCGATTGCCGCGGCGCGCCAGATCAAGTTTGTGCCTGCAACCAAGGACGGACATCAGGTCTCGATGTGGATGCAGCTCGAGTACAACTTCAATCTCTATTAAATTTTTAGCCACGGATTACACAGATGAACACAGATTAAATCGGTGTTTATCCGTGAAATCCGTGGCTAATAATATTTCTCAGCGAAGCGCTTGATCCGCTTCACTCCTTCCTGAATCTGCTCCATCGACGTCGCATAAGAAATACGAAGAAAACCTTCCGCTCCGAATCCTGCGCCGTCAGTCACTACAGTGTGCTCTTCCTCAAGCAGTCGCTGCGCGAAGTCACCTGAAGTCTTCAAGTCTTTCTTCAAACAGCCACGCACATCCGGAAAAGCATAAAACGCTCCCTCCGGCTCGCTGCACTTGAATCCGGGAATCTCGCTCAACGCGTTCAATAGCCATTGCCTGCGCACCGTGTACTCCTTGAGCATGATGCCGACGGATTCCTGTGGTCCAGTCAAGGCTTCAACCGCAGCCCATTGCGCGATCGAATTCGTGTTTGATGTCGAGTGACCCTGGACCTTCAGCATTGCTTTGGTCCACTCAGCCGGCGCGAGCGCATACCCGACGCGCCAACCGGTCATCGCGTACGTCTTCGAAAACGATCCCGCGATGCACAGGCGCGACCTAAGTTCCGCCGGCAAACTCGCTGCGCTGAACACTTCGCCCGGCGGATATACAAAACGCAAGTAACACTCGTCAGACACGACGTAGATGCCGCGCTCCGTCGTCAGTTCCATGATGCGACGAAACTCATCCGGCGGCAGCACGCGACCCGAAGGATTCGAAGGCGAATTGAGAATCAGGAGCTTGGTCCGGGGGGTGATTGCGCGTTCAACCTGATTAACCGTGAGCACGAAGTCAGTCTCTTCAGTTTCGATGAAAACGGGTTTAGCGCCCGCGAAGATCGGGATTTCAGGAAACGTTACCCAGTAAGGTTTTGCAATTAGCGCTTCATCGCCGGGATTGAGGAGCGTGACTACGGCATTGAAAATTGCCTGCTTGCCGCCGGCAGTTGCCATCACTTCTCCTGGCTGGTACTCGGTGCCAAACTCTTTGAGGTAGAAGTCGATGATCGCGCGCTGGAGTTCGCGGATACCGGCGTTGGCCGTGTACTTCGTGCGTCCCGCGCGCATTGCTCGGTCGGCAGCTTGTTTGATGTTGTCGGGCGTGTCGAAGTCGGGTTCGCCGGCGCCGAAGTCGCACACGTTTGCGCCCGAGGCGCGCAATGCTTCGGCTGCTTGCATTGCGGCCATCGTTGCTGATGACTGCATGCGGGCGACGTTTTCAGAAACGGGGAAGGCTTTCATCCTTGAGTCAACTTTTCTTTCATTCGTTGTTCGATGAGTGGTGGCACTAAGCCGGTAATGGTACCGCCGAGTTGAAAGACTTCTTTAACGAGACGCGAACTGACGTAGGAATAAGTTTCAGCAGGCATCATGAAGACGGTTTCAACACTGGGCGCGAGGCGACGATTCATCAGCGCCATTTGGAGTTCGTACTCGTAGTCGGAAATGGCGCGAATGCCGCGCACGATCACGTTGGCTTCCTGGGCCACCGCGTAGTTGACGAGTAGTCCGCTGAACGAATCGACGCGGAGATCGCAGCGTCCCTGGCTGATGCTCTTGACGACTTCGGTGAGCATCTCGTGGCGTTCCTCGACGGTGAAGAACGGCTGCTTATCAGGGTTTACGAGGATACCGATGATTATTTCGTCAAAGAGTTTGCAGCCGCGCTCGATGATATCGAGATGACCGTTGGTGACGGGGTCGAACGAGCCAGGATAGATCGCGCGTCGCATGCAGAATGATGTTAGAGGTTAATCCGTAAATCGTAAATAGCCATTTTCGACAAATAATAGCCGCTTTCGCATCTTGCCGCAGCTTTGAACGGCTGCTAAAGTTTCTGAAATGGCTCGCAATCTCACACAACCTGACGCTCACATTCCGCCAGACCTGATTGGTCTAACGCAATCAGTGACCCCGGAACAGTTCGAACGACTCTGTCAGGAGTATCGCGATCTGCGGCTTGAACTCACCTCAACCGGAGAATTAATAGTCATGCCTGGTACAGGCTTTCAAACTGGTAGACGCAACTCAAACCTCACATATCAACTGACGGCGTGGACCATAAAGGATGACAGCGGTGTCTGCTGCGATTCTTCGACCATATTTGCATTGCCGAATGGGGCCAGGCGATCCCCCGATGCCTCCTGGGTTGAGCGTGAAAAGTTGGATAGTCTTAGCGAACGGCAAAAGGAAGGCTTTGCTCCGATCTGTCCTGAATTTGTGGTTGAGCTTCGATCTCCTAGCGACAGTTTACCGACCCTGCACAGCAAGATGCTGGAATACATAGCCAACGGTGCCTCGTTGGGTTGGTTGATCGATCCGTTTAAGCGCCGAGTCTACGTCTACAGACCTGATGAGGAACTGGTCACACTCGAAAACCCCGAAGTTGTCAGTGGCGATCCATTGTTGCCTGGGTTCAAGCTGAAAATGGACGAGCTTTGGTGAAATCAGATTCCAATACAACCGCCTGGATTTACAGCGGGCGAAAGATGTGGTTCAATGGGCTTTGACAATTTAGCGTGGTGAGTTAAAGCGACTTGCGGCCACGGAAAATAATCCGCTAAA
>DATENQ010000247.1:0-9999 GCA_035275005.1 Pyrinomonadaceae bacterium
CAAGAAATAATAAGAACCTCAAGTAAACAACAGAGCTTCAGCAAGCAAGAAATAATAAGAACCTCAAGTAAACAACAGAGCTTCAGCCAAGGAACAATAAGAAGCTCAAGTAAACAACAGGGCTTCAGCAAGAAATAATAAGAAGCTCAAGTAAACAACAGAGCTTCAGCCAAGAACCAATAAGAAGCTCAAGTAAACAACAGGGCTTCAGCAAGAAATAATAAGAACCTCAAGTAAACAACAGAGCTTCAGCAAGCAAGAAATAATAAGAACCTCAAGTAAACAACAGGGCTTCAGCAAGAAATAAGAAGCTCAAGTAAATAACAGGGCTTCAGTAAGAACCAATAAGAAGCTCAAGTAAACAACAGAGCTTCGGCCAAGAACCAATAAGAACCTCAAGAAAGAACAAGTCTGGAAGAGGGGCTTGCCCCCGCTGTTACTTGCTTTGTTATGGTGCTAAACCTGCCAGGGCGACCTGGAGCAGCAGTAGTTTTTTGATTCCCTTATAGAGTGGATCGATTTCGCAGTTCTCCGTCAGGGCGTGTGAGTCGCCGCACGGGCCGGCGCCCGTCGAGATCGAGTTGATGCCTTGCAGGAGCGCGGCGCTGGAGTTGTTGGAGCCGGCGTTTCCGATCGGCGGATCGAAACCCATCGCGCGATGAACGGCTTCGGCTATCTTCACCAGATTTGATTCGCGATTGCCCGGCAGGATTGCGGCGGGCGAAGCCGAGATCACGTCTGTCTTCACAGTCAGTCCGGCACGCTTCGCTTCTTCGTCAAGGATCATCGAGATCTTCTTTTCCAGATCCGCGATCACATCATTACTCGTCGAACGCAAATCAACGGTGAACCACGCGTCCGAAGCTTTCGCGTTGACCACTTCCGAGCCACCCAGCATCCCGATATTCAAGTTAGACGAAGGACTGATCGGAACCTTCAACTCGTAGATGCGTGCAATAGCACGAGCCAACGGCAACGTCGCGGAGTAAGGCGGAGTGCGGGAACGCGTGTGGCCGCCCGGCCCGATAAAATGATGGCGATACCAGTTGATGCCAATGCCGGCGTACGTAAATCCTTCGTAACCGCCGTCAAGCGCCACGTAGTAGTCCACCTTGCCCTTGTTATCTTTCGTATACTGTTTCGCACCGGTCATTCCGGCTTCTTCGTCAGTCGTAAACAGGAAGACGAGGTCGCCTTTGGTTTTGATCTTCGCAGCGTCGAGAGCGCGAATCGTCGCGAGCAGTGCTTCAATGTTGCGCGTGTCGTCGCCGACGCCGGGTGCATAAACGCGACCGTCGCGCACGGTGGCTTTGATCTTTAGACCGGGTTGAAAGACAGTGTCCATGTGCGCGTCGAACACGGTTACTGGACCACCGCTCGTGCCTTTGCGCGTGGCGATTAGGTTGCCGGCGGAGTCGTAACGGATCTCGAGCTTGTGCTTGCGTAGCAGGCTCTCGATGAATTTCGCGCGCTCTTGTTCCTGTTTTGACGGTGCGTTGATTTCGGTGATAGCAATCCATTCGTGCAGGATCGCGTCACGGTCTTTGTCGACGTGATCGAAGGCTGCTTTGACACGCGCGTCGTCCTGGATTGTTTTTACCAGCTCGGCGTGCGATTGTGAAAACGATTGAATGGGCAGGGCCACGATTGACAAGATTAATAAGAATCGGTGCATGCAATTTACCTGAGGTAGCGTTTAATCCGCAGATTATGCAGATTTGATCTTAATCTGTGTAATCTGTGGATAGTAGACCAAGAGCATTCTAATATGCCGCGTATGGAGATTTCGACTGCGCTCGACCGGGCCATCATCGGCTGCCTGTTTCTCATCGCGTTGTTTGCCCCTCACTCGATTGCAGCAACGCAGGCGGCGTGGCTGTTGGGAATGGTCTTGTGGGTTGCGCGACTCGCCGTTTACCCGCGTCCCAAACTATTCCGCTCACCCGTCGACTACTTTCTCCTCGGCTTCTTCGTGCTCAGCGGTGTCTCGGCTCTCTTTTCGTACAACCCGATCATGTCGATCGGAAAGATGCGTGCGGCGAGTCTGTTCACCATCGTTTACCTCGTATCTCAAAATGTCCGTTCGTGGCGCGAAGTGCGACTGCTGGCACTGACGTTGATCGCATCGTGCATGATCAACGTGTTTCTAACTGCGGGACAGGTAGCGATCGGCAAGGGCGTGAAGGTGCAGGGCGTCGCGTCGACAAGCCCACTGACGCAGGCAGTGTTTCACACGCGAACCGTAATGCAACCAACACCAATCGTGAACGGCGACACGATCTGGGAAGTTGATGGAAACCCGGTCGAGAGCCCGCAAGATTTGGCCGCGGCGCTTGCTACCGGAACGTCGACCGCAAAGGTCAGAATCTATCGCGTCGAATGGATGCCCGAGCTCGAGATACCGCGCGGACAATTACTGCCGGGCACGAGTGCAATGGAACAACTCGGCATTAGCGACTGGTCACGCGGACGCGACTGGCGCGCCACCGGATTTTACAATCACTGGGTCACCTACGCCGAAGTGCTACAACTGATCGCCTCGCTTGCATTAGGCATCTTTCTAACACTCAAGTCGAAGAAAAATCTGACGGGCGTGCTGCTGTTACTTGCAGTCGCAGGGCTCGTCTTTGCACTCGCGGCGACAGTCACGCGCGCATCGTGGATCGGTTTTGCAGTTTCGGTAGTCACGATGTTGCTGTTGACCTCTTCACGACGAACGCTCCTGATCGTTGGCGCTTGTGCGATCCCGCTCGTGCTCGCAAGCGTCGTGTTGTTGCAACAAAGGCGCGGCATCAGCTTCATCGACAAAGCCGATCAATCGACGAGTTGGCGTCAAACGGTTTGGGAAGAAGGATTCGCACTATTAATCAGTAAACCGCGGCATCTCCTGGTCGGCGTCGGTGTTGATTCGATCAAGGGTCACTGGCGTGAGTGGGGATTGTTTGACAACGGTCGCCAACCCATCGGACACATGCACTCAAACCTGCTACAGATCGCACTTGAACGTGGCGTGCCGGCGCTGATCGTGTGGCTGATCCTGCTGGGGATTTACGTTCGCATGCTCTGGCGCAATGCGCGGCGCGAAGCAATTGAGGACTTCCCGCGCGGCTTAGCAATCGGGGCGCTGGGCGGCGCGATTGGATTCTTTACGAGTGGTGTGGTCCATTACAACTGGGGCGACTCTGAGGTAGTCACTGTGTTTTATTTCATCATGGGGCTGTGCCTGGTAGTTGAAAGGACCAATCAACGGACGACCGATTCAAGCATCCGTAGCTAAAGGGTGCTGATAGCGCTCGATGTCGTCGCCGTCGTATGAGCCTGTGTGAGAGCAGCTCGAACACTCAACGATATAAGTGGCTTTAATCTTCGACTCGCCGCGCGACAGATCGGCGAAGAGAATCTCTTTTTTGTTGCAGTGTTCGCAAGTAAAGCGAAGATACCACTGTCCGGGGGTAAGGGTACGCATGGGTTTTTCGATCCTCGATTTAGAACTCCGTTAAACGGGCGAGAGGAACGGGGCTACGGTGTCTGCTCTTTATAAAGGCGAGAGCGGAGATTAGTCAAGACAAATAGGTCCAATAGGACCTTTGGGACCTATTTTTTCCCGACCGAGACGATCCGCTCGATAAGCTTTGGGTCGTCCGGCAGCAGCCCGGACTTTGGCAATCGCGGCGTTAGCGTGATCCAATTCTTGTCCATCGCAAATACCCGGCGAAATAGCGGCAACGACTCATCCACACGGCCCATATTGACCAGCGCCACTGCGTGCCAGTAGATCATCTCGGCGTTGTCAGGCACCAGCTTTTCCGCCGCTCCATATTCACGCAGTGCTCCTTCGTTGTCTTTCTTCTCAACTGCCAGGTCACCAGCATTCATGTGGTTATAGGCGCGCTGCAGCTTCACCAGACGACGAAGCTCGACCAGCGGTGCCGCACTGTCGTCTACACGCAAGTCAAAAGTCCGGTCTTTCCACGCCATTCCGGTCGGCTTACCAGTGACGACGATCAGCGCCGCTGACTGTTTGCCACGAATGTCGCCGCCGACTGCCTGCGCCGCATCCAACGCCGCCAACATGCGTTCCGCCAGATCGCCTTTAGCACTCTCGAAGGCCCGCGCCATGGCCGGCCAAACTTTATCGTTGAGCATCAGATTGGCTTGTACGGAAAAGTTCTTCCCCACGATGTGGCCCGCTGCCTGAATGTCGTTCTTGCCGGTCCACGCATCCACGCGTCCTTGCGCATCGATCATCGCCACTTGCCTGACCTCGCGCCCCTCATCTTTCTCCAGCAATTCCTTCAACGCGTCAGGCGCGCTCTTGCCGGCTCGCATCAACTCGAGGCCGTTCTTTCCGTAACTCGGATCGACAAACGATTGTGTTGCTACGGCGCCCACGCCCGCTTCCGCCCACGGCACTATTGGCCCAACCGAGAACCAGTGTGACTGCACTGCAACGCCAAGCTCGCCCGTGTCAGGATCGCGCGCGACGATCGAGAAAGTATGTACGGGCCGCACAGGAATAGCCGGCTTGTCAGACGCGATTCCCGGGACGATTGCAGTTGAAGAGACGAACGCGAGCAGTAACAAAACAACGAGTGTCACACGCATGGCTTTTCCTCACGAAACAAACGGATAGAACGGTGTATTACGAATGATCCAGAACGAGACGATGACGACGAATATAGCGTAAATAGCAGGCGCAGGCAGCGCGTTTGGACGTGGGATACCGCCGCGCATCACGATCACGCTGTAGCGAAGTAGCGCAAACAACAGAAAGGGAATCGCCAGCAGCAAAAGCGGATTGAGCATGAACGCCGCGGCAAAATGGCCGTGAAGAATCTGGTGCAGGGCCCTGGTCGTGCCGCAGCCCGGACAAGTAAATCCGGTCAACAAGCGAAACGGACAACCCGGAAAAAAACCCGATTTGCCCGGCTCAAACACAAACAGGTAAGCCGCGCCGGCCAGCAACAATGCCCAGATAAAAATGACGGTTGAGCGGCGATACATGCTCATTAATTAAGCCGCAGATTTACGCAGTTGAACGCAGATCTGATCTGCGCTCACCTGCGTAAATCTGCGGCTAAAATCTAAAACTAGAACCAGCCCTTCTTGCTCTGGATGTAAGTTCTCACAAATTCTTCGTCTGACTTCGTGAGGTACATGATGCCTTCGACGATCCCGACCACGCTCATCGCGATTCCTAAAATGCCGCACGTCAACACAGTGCACAGCAGCATGATCAATCCTTCGGTCGTATAGCCGAGGATGAATTTGTGTACCCCAAGACTACCAACCAGGATCGCGAGTATGCCGGCGACGATCTTCTTGTCTCCGCCCAGCGCTTTCCAATCGGTGAGTGCGCCCGGATGAACAGATTGCATCGGTTGATAGCCTGTGTCGACGGGCGAGAGTGGCGCCTGGCAGATCGTACAGAACTGCGCCGTTTCATCGTTGATGGCTCCACATTTTGTGCAGTATCTGGTCATCTTCGTTTATGAGTTGCTCAGTATGCTCAGCCCGACTATTCCAGCCCCGAAGATGAAGTAACAAATCCAGAGGGCGAGACCAAGACCGATGGCGATATAACTAAACATCTTTGCCTTCCTGGAGGCGTTGAGAGCCCCATCCAAATCGCCGGCAGCCACTTTCCCGTTGACCTGGGCGGCAAAGATAATGGCGACAACTCCCAGCGGAAGACAACAGAGCGCCGAGATAATGGCCGGGATCAAGTAGTTTGGGACCTTGTCATGCGTGTCCGACACAGGCGGGGGAGTCCATTCTTGAGACATTCAGCTTCTCCAGTTGTGACGATGTTTTAGATTGCGCTTGAGAAATCCTGCGGTGGTGGCGGCGGTGGCGCGTTCTTCCGTTTTTCAAAAATCGGAACCGCGACGAGCCCACCGATTACCGAAACGACTAACAGGAATAGACCGACGAGCAAACCACTCACGATAAACAGCAACGGTCCGGTAAAAGGCAGCTGTATGTTTGCTTGCCTGAAAGCCTCTTCCATCTGGGCGGCGCTGAGGAAATAAGCGATCGGAATACCGATGATCAGGTAAAGCACGGCCCCGATAACCCCTGCAAGCGCGCCAAGCACGGCGCCGTCTCCGGGTTTGATCGGCGTGGGCGAGGATTTAATGTATAGCATCGTGGCTAAACCACCACCAGCTAACGCCCAAATACAACAACAGTAGTTAACGAAAGGAATCGAGGAGAGTACTCCTACGATTAAGCCTCCCAACAGTGCCGGCTTTAATTTGTTCATTGGGTTTCCGCTCTTTCAGACTGAAGGTGAATCCAGCAACTGGCTTATGTTGGATTTTGGATTGGCACGAAACGCCCTGAATAACTAACAAAGAGGGCGGGGAATGTCAATAAATTTAGCGGGCGACTTCGATACGATCTCCGGCCTCGAGCTTCGGGTCTTCCACTTCTCCTGACTTGATCTGTTTGATGTTGTAACGAAAGGTAACCAGCTTACCTTCCGAGCCCTCGCGCGAGATTTCCACTTTGCTCTCCTGACGCGTGGGTCCGCCCGCAGCCAGAATCGCCTGAAGCAGCGTGATTCCGGGCTGAAACTGCTTCTGTCCGGGATAATTGATGCGACCGCCAATGTAGTAAAACTCCTGCGGCCGGCCTGAGATCGTGATCACGTCTCCCGGTTGAACGTTGAGGTTGAGAGTTTCCTGTTTGCTGAGGTCGTGAGATTCGTTGGACGTGCCCGCGCGCATGATAACTACGCGGCCGGCATCGTTTCGCAGTTGTGATTCGGCCAGAACAACGTAAAGGGGAACCATCTCACGCCGCAAAAACTTGGGGCCGGGATGGACAACAAGGCCGGTAACGGTCACGGAGTGGCTAAGATACTGGCGCACACCCACCGAAATCTTTTCTCCGACGGCTCGTCTCTTCAGTTCCACCGCGAGCATGTTCTGAATCTCGTTCAGGGTGAATCCTGCGACTGAAATCGTTCCGCCAGCCATGGGAAGGTCAATCACGCCGCCGTCCATCACGGTAAACAAGGTGGATCTGCTATTAGCTGAGTTGAGAAGTCGGATGTCGAGCACATCGCCTACGCCGACACGATAGATTTCGGTCAGCGCCTGCACCGGAGCGGAATCGCCGGAGGAATCGCTGACGGAAGCCTTAATGGGCACAACGGCCGTTTCCTGGGCTGCCGCCGTGGCAAAGGAAACAAGGAGCAGAGAAGCGAAAAGGGCAATTGAGACGGGTCTTTTCATAAGGAGTAGGATCAAACGACTAATGGCGACTTTTTCCCAGGATCTGTGGCACAGTATGTCTATATGTACGAGTTTGCAGTCACACCGGCAGTTACAAACATTCGCCGTCGCGGGGTCGAGATTTCCGAGGTGGCGCCGGACAGCCTGGGCGCCGAAATCGACCTCGAATCGGGCGACCGGATCATAAAAGTCAACGGGCGCGTCGTCCGCGACTATCTCGATTTTCGTTTCCATACCGCCGGTGAAACCGAACTCGTGCTCGAAGTGCGCAAGAAGAGCGGTGAAGACTGGGAAGTCGAGCTCGAGCGCGCCGAGGGCGAGGACTTCGGACTCGCGTTCGAGCAGATCGTTCCGAGGCAGTGTGCCAACGCATGTATTTTCTGTTTCTGTAACGGCAATCCGGTTGATGCACGGCCGTCACTTTTCATAAAGGACGAAGACGTTCGTCTCTCTTTCCTGTACGGCAACTACACCACGCTCACGTCCATCACCGAAGACGAGATGCGCCGCATCGTCGAGCAGCGACTGTCGCCGCAATACGTTTCGGTTCACGCAACGGATCTCGACGTGCGGGCCTACCTGCTCGGAATCGACAAGCAGCGCGCCGACATTTCCGGAAAGCTTACGCGAATGCTCGATGCGGGTATTGAAGTACACGCGCAGGTGGTGTTGTGTCCGGGAATCAACGACGAAGGAGTGCTGAAGAAAACGATCTTCGATCTGGCGGCTGAGTTTCCGCGCATCACGAGTGTAGCGATCGTGCCGCTCGGTCTGACTCGTTACAACAACGATCCACGCCTGGCGCGCGTGACGCCGGAATTTTGTCGCAACGTGATCGATCAGGTCACTACCATTCAAAAACAATTGCACGCCAAACTCGGAACAAACTTCGCGCTGTTAGGCGACGAGATCTACCTGCGAGCCGGACGACGCATTCCAGCCAGATCACATTACGGCGACTATCCACAGATCGAAGACGGGGTAGGCATGGTCCGATCTTTCGAGAATGAATTTGCCGCGCTTGTGCGCCGGCTCGAACGCGAACAATGGACCAGCGCGAGCAACACGAGCGGCACCATCTTCACCGGCACACTCTTCGCTCCCGTGCTCAGAAGGATGATCGACAAGCTGAACGCGAGATTTGGGACGAGATTAGTCGTCGAAGCGCTCGATAATAGTTACTTTGGCGGCGACGTTTCTGTAGCAGGTCTGCTGACGGGCCAGGATATCGTGCAGGCGCGCGAGCGCGTCACAGGTGAGTTTGTGTGTATACCGCGGCAGATGCTGAAGAGTGACGAGGCAATAATGCTGGACGGAATGAAACTCGACGAAGTCTCACGCGCGTTGGGCCAACCAGTTCACGCGATTAACTTAAAAGAATTAGCGACGCTGCTGCTGAGTAAAAACTGACCGATGCAGAAAAAGATCCTCGACGTCGGCTGTGGTCAGAACAAGCTTCCCGGCGCGATCGGCATCGATGCCAATCGTAGAAGTCATGCAGACGTCATTCACGATCTGGGGACGTTTCCGTATCCTTTCGCTGACAACGAATTCGAAGAGATCATTTGCCGCCACGTCATCGAGCACGTTCCCGATGTGCTTGGTTTTGTTAACGAACTGCATCGCATCACCAAACCCGGCGGGGTGCTGAAGATCGTCACTCCTCACTACTCAAATCCTGACTGGGCAACCGATCCAACGCACCGCAACCATTTCAACAGTTATTCCTTCACGTGCTTTATTCCTTCACGCACACCTTTTCCTTTTTACACGACCGCGGAGCTGAAACTCCTGGCCACGCACGTCAGCCTCGCAAATCTCTGGCGCGCGTTGGGAATGGAGTTTCTCGTCAATCTCGATCAGCGCTGGCCGTCGTTTCGATTCACGCGAAAGTTCTGGGAGTTTTACCTGTCGATGGTCTTTCGCGGTAAGGAATTGTATTTCGAGCTCGAAGTGATTAAGTAAGATCTATTAACCACAGATTTACACGGATTCCATACACGGATAAAACCAAATCCGTGTATGCAAATCCGTGTAATCCGCGGCTACTATTAGAAGTTAATTCTGAGCACTATCTGGACCATCCGCCCACCTACGTCATTGGTGGTGGAGAGATCCTGATAAGCAGCTGCGGTTTGCCCAAAAGTGGCGCCGCTAAAATTAGTGATACTGGTGTCGGCGGCCGTTTGGCTGCCGATTTTGAAGTTGATGTTGTTGAAGGCGTTCAGGAATTCAGCTCGGAGCTCGATGTTTACCTTTTCTGACACCTGGGTTTTCTTGACAACGCTGATATCAAACCGGGTCAAACTTGGACCATGAAGAATCAGGTTTGAAAATCCGCATTGGCCGGCAAACTCCTGAATGCACCCATTGCTGTTCGCTGGGGCAATATACTTGCCGGTCGGTGCGCCTAGATTCCCAAAGCCGGTTGCAGTCGAGTTGAATGCGCGCCGGGTATTCAGGATTATGTCGTCCGGCAGAAAGAAGACCACCCCACTCGGGTCTTGCCGAATCTTAATCGACTCCTGCAACTCTTTCGCGTCCATGCCGACCAGTTGGACGTTGCCGAAACTGAAGGTCGAGCCGCTTTGAATGCGTGCCTGACCATGAATCGCCCACCCTCCAACTAAACGGTCAACCACTCCATTGGCGCCGCTCGCCAGCCATTGACCTCTACCAATGGGCAGCTCCCAAATCCAATTAGCTTTGAAACCGTGGACGAGATCGAACGGCGAAAGAGTCTTGTCCAGCGACGGGT
>DATENQ010000248.1:0-5859 GCA_035275005.1 Pyrinomonadaceae bacterium
CATTCGCTATGGCGTTCGGATCCTGAGCAAGAACCCGGGCGTGACGCTGGTTGCGATCATTACGCTCGCGCTGGGCATCGGCGCCAACACTGCCATCTTCAGCGGCGTTAACGCGTTTCTGATGCGACCGCTCGACGTCCCTAACGCCGGCGAGTTGATCCGGCCCATGGAGATGACCGAGGACCGCGATCTCACTGATGAGTTCTCATATCCCGACTTCGCTGATTATCGAAACCAGAGCACGTCGTTCAGTGGCCTGGCCGGCGAAGACATGCTTCAGGCCGCCATCGACGCTGAGAATCAGAACGACGTGATCTGGGGACAGGTGGTTTCCGCCAACTACTTCGACGTGCTCCAAGTGAAACCGAGCCTCGGTCGTTCGTTTCTGCCCGATGAAGACAAAACACCCGGCGCGAATGCGGTGGTCGTGTTGAGTCATAGCTTCTGGCAGCGTCGTCTCGCGTCTGATCAAAACATCGTCGGCAAGACCGTCCAGCTCAACAACCGTGCATACCAGGTGATCGGTGTTGCCCCTGAGAGTTTTGCCGGGACGAAGTTTGCGCTCGCGCTCGACTTCTGGGCGCCGGTGTCCATGGCTGAAGATCTGCGCCGCAACTCCGGCTTACTCAACGACCGTGGCAGCCACTGGATGAATGTGATTGGCCGGCTCAAGCCCGGTGTTTCAATCGAGCAGGCGTCCGCGGAGATGACTGCAATTGCGTCGCGTTTGAATCAGGCTTATCCAGACAATCGCGCCAACACTACTCGGGCCAAAGTCATGGGCGAGGTTGACGGCCGCTTTGAAGATATGGGCGGCGTCTTCAAGACTGCCGGTGTGATCGCGATGGCGATCGTCGGGCTGATCTTGCTAATTGCGTGCGCAAATGTCGCCAACCTCATGCTGGCGAGGGCCGCCGCGCGTCGCAAAGAGATCGGCATTCGTCTCGCGCTGGGTGCGAGTCGCGCGCGCTTGATCCGTCAACTTCTGACCGAGAGTCTCTTGCTCTCACTACTCGGTGGCGGTCTCGGATTGTTAGTCGCGGTTTGGGTCACGGATCTGATGCAGGGTTTTGTCCCGATCCTTGAATACAAAATCGTCGAAAACTTCTTTGCACTTGATTCACGCGCGCTGATCTTCACTCTGATCGTTTCACTCGGCACGGGACTCGTCTTTGGACTGGCGCCCGCCCTGCAATCTTCGAATCCTGATGTCGTACCCGTGTTGAAAGGCGATCCGGAAAGAGCGAAAAGAAGAAGGTTGAAAGCTTTTGGACTGCGAAACGTGCTGGTCGTGGCGCAGGTGGCGTTGTCGCTCGTGGTGCTCGTGTGCGGCGGTCTCTTCATCAAGAGTTTTCGCAAAGCGCAGACGATGGATCCCGGTTTTAACAATCCCAACGGACTGATCGTGTTCATGAGCCCGCAGCTCATCGGTTACGAGGAAGAACAGAGCCGGAATTTCTACAAGCAGGTGATTGAGCGTGTGTCGTCGCTGCCGGGTGTTGAAGCCGCTTCACTTACACGAACCCTTCCGCTCGGCGACAGTTCCAACTCCAATGGCCCAATCCTCAAAGAGGGTGAGACGCTGGCGCGTGGCACTGCCGGACGAGTCATCATGACTACAGTGATCAGTCAGGGTTACTTCAAGACGATGCAGATTCCCATCGTCGAGGGCCGCGACTTTGACGATCGCGATTCGACAAAAACACAGCGCGTGATCGTTGTGAACCAGAAGATGGCCCAGATGCTCTGGCCGGGCGAGAGTGCGCTTGGGAAGCGAATTTTTATCGGCATCGATAGTAAAGATCCGTATGAAGTCGTTGGTGTGGTGAAGACAGGGAAGTATCGCAATCTCGCGGAAGATCCGAAGCCGTTTTTCTATTACGCGATGAGCCAGCGACGGCCCGCGACGGCGGCGCTCGTGATAAGAGGGAATGTTGATCCGCGTTCGCTCGTGGGCGCGGTTCGCAGTGAGATCCAGGGCCTCGATCGTCGTGTTCCGGTCTTTGGAGTGAAGACCATGGACCAGCACAAGACGTATGCGCTGTGGGCGCCGAACATGGCGGCGAGTTTGTCGCTGGCGTTTGGCATCGTAGCGATCCTCTTGAGCGCCGTCGGGCTTTACAGCGTGATGGCTTACGTCGTTTCACAACGCACGCGCGAGGTTGGTATTCGCATGGCGCTCGGCGCAAATCGCAGCGACGTCATGAAGATGATCACGAGGCAGGGAATGCGTCTCGCGGCGGTTGGCGTCGGCATCGGGTTGCTGCTCGCGCTTGCGCTTGCGCGGGTTTTGTCGTCGCTGTTGATTGGCGTGAGTGGTTACGACGTTTCGACCTTTATTTTGGTGCCGACGTTGTTGGTGGTCGTGGCGCTGCTGGCGTGTTATCTGCCCGCGCGCCGAGCGACGAAAGTCGATCCACTCGTGGCGCTTAGGTATGAATAGGCCGTATAGGGCCTATAAAAGATCATGGACACCCTAATCAAAGATCTTCGCTATGGCATTCGCAGCTTGCTCAGGCAGCCGGGGTTTGCCGCGATCACGGTGTTGACCCTGGCGCTCGGCATTGGCGCGAATACGGCGATATTCAGCGTCGTTTATTCAGTGCTGATTAAGCCGCTGCCATTCCATCGCCCCGATCGCATCGTGCTGCTTTGGGGTGACGACCGCGCGGAGAATAATTCTCGCAGCCAGGTGTCACACACTGACATCGTCGACTATAAGGCGCAGCAAACACTCTTCGACAGCATCTCCACGTTCAATAGCTGGACGCCGCTGATCTCAGGCACGGGCGAGCCGGCGCGCATCAGTGGCGCACTCGTCGGCGACGATTTCTTTCAAGTCATGGGCACGCAGCCACTGCTCGGAAGGTCGTTTGTGCCGGAAGAACAGCAGGACGGGAAAGATCAAGTCGTGGTGTTGAGCTACGAGCTGTGGCAGAAGCAGTTGAACGGCGATCCGAATGCCGTTGGCAAAACGATCCTGCTCAACCTGCGACCACACACTATCGTCGGTATCATGCCGGCGAGTTTTCAATCTCTGCCTGCCACCCTGCTGGGCAAACCCGCCCTGCTTTATCGTCCCGCCGCGGAAGAAACGAGCGAGACACAGCGCGATGCTCGGCACTTGAGGGCGATTGGTCGTCTCAAAGACGGAGTGACGTTGCCGCAAGCTCAAGCTGAGCTAACGATGATCGCACAACGTTTGGAGGCACAGCATCCCGAGTCGAACACTAGCTGGGGCATTCACCTGGTTGGTTTGCGGGAAGACACAGTGCGAGATCTCCAAAAGACGCTCTGGGTGTTGTTTGGAGCAGTCGCGTTTGTCTTGTTAATTGCCTGCGCGAACGTTGCGAACCTGCTTCTTGCGCGCTCGACTCTGAAAGCATCGGAGATGAGCATTCGCACTGCTCTCGGCGCGTCGCGCCGGCGGTTGTTGCGCCAGGCGCTTACAGAAAGTGCGTTGCTGGCTTTCACCGGTGGAGCGATCGGATTGTTGCTCGCGATTTGGGGTGTCGCTCTCATCAAGGCGTTGGGCAGCGAGATGCTTCCGCAACTTCAGGCTGTCGAGCTCAGCCTACCCGCGCTCGGTTTCACGCTCGTCATTTCCTTACTCACAGCGTTGCTGTTTGGTTTGGCGCCTGCCTGGCAGAGCACGCAACCGAATTTAACCGAATCGCTCAAAGCTGATGGCAGGACCTTCAGTAGCGGCGGGCAACGTGCTCGACTGCGCAGTTTCCTGGTCGTTTCAGAAATAGCATTTGCGCTCGTGTTGTTGATGTGCGCCGGCTTGCTGATTCGCACTGTCATACAACTGCAAAAAGTCGATCCGGGGTTTGATTCGAGTCACGCACTGAAGATGGACCTGGGTTTACCGTCGATCAGGTATTCGACTAATGAAAAGAAAGTTGAGTTTTATCAGGAACTGACGAGACGCGTGCAGTCGCTGCCGGGCGTGATGAGCGCGGGTGTCGTGACGCCGCTGCCACTCGCGGGTGGATTCGACAGCACCGGATTAGAGGTCGAGTACCAGCCGGCTCAACCCGGTCACGAGCCGATGGCCGATCGCTACATCATGACGCCCGGATATCTACAGGCGCTCGGTATTCGACTCGAACGTGGACGCGAACTGACGGATCAAGACGCCGGAAATACACCGCTCGTGATGCTGGTCAGCCAAAGTTTGGCGGCGCGGTTCTGGCCCAATCAGGATCCGATTGGCAAGCGCATCAGGCTGCCGTGGAATCCCGGACGAGACGACGAACCGTGGCGAACAGTGGTTGGCGTCATTAAAGATGTGAAGCAGATTGGCCCGGACAAGCCGAGTGCAATGGCCCTCTACCTGCCGCACGCACAGTATCCTGTTTCTTTCATGTCCCTGGTGGTGAGGACGTCAGGCGATCCGGCGGAGATGATCGCGACAGTCAGGAAGACTGTGCAGGGTCTTGATCCGGATCAAGTGCCGTCGAATGTCGCGACTATGGACGACGTGATGGCGGATTCAATACAAACGCGACGCTTCCCGATGTTTGTGCTCGGAGGATTTGCGGCGCTCGCGTTGGTGCTCGCGGCTGTGGGGATCTACGGCGTGATGAGTTATGTCGTGGTCCAGAGGACGCATGAGATCGGGATTCGCATGGCGCTCGGGGCACGCACCGGTAATGTTTTGCGACTGATCGTGGGTAACGCTTTGTCGTTGGCAGCTGCAGGCATTCTGCTTGGCGCCGTCGGAGCATTTGCGTTGACGCGACTAATGAAGAGCCTGTTGTTCGGCGTGGTGCCGACAGATGTTTCGACCTTCGTGGTTGTTTGCGTCAGCCTTTTCATAGTGGCACTGGTTGCCTGCTATCTGCCCGCTCGCCGCGCAGCGAGGATCGATCCGTTAGTGGCATTGCGCAATGACTGAAAGGAATAACGATGATTAAAGATATTCGTTATGCGGTGAGAAGTTTAATCAAGCGGCCGGGGTTTGTGGCGATCGCGGTGATCACGCTGGCGCTGGGGATTGGTGCGAACACGGCGATCTTCAGCATCGTGAATACGGTGCTGCTGCGTGGGTTGCCGGTCGATCGTCCGAACCAGATCGTTTCCGTTGCAGTGCGCGGCAAGGACGATTCACTATCGGCATTCTCCTATCCCAATTACAAAGACTTTCGGGATCGCAACGAAGCGCTCTCCGGCCTGCTTGTCTATCGTTTCGTGCCGCTCAGCCTGAGTCGCAATGGCGTGAACGAACGTGTCTGGGGTTACGAAGTCTCCGGCAACTACTTCGACGTGCTCAACGTTAAACCTCTTCAGGGCCGCACCTTTGCTCCGGATGAAGATAAAACCAAGTTGACGGCTCCGGTGATCGTGGTTAGTTACGACTCCTGGCAGCGACGCTTCGGCGCCGATCCGAGTCTTGTCGGCAAAGACGTCCTTATCAACAATCACCAGTTCCAGGTGATCGGCATCACGCCCGAAGGTTTCAAAGGGACTGAGCTTGTCTATTCACCCGAGATCTGGGTGCTTGCTTCGATGATGGAGTGGGCCGAACCCGGCGCTACCTGGCTCGACAAGCGCAGCACACGAAACTTCTTTGGCATCGGCCGTCTCAAGGATGGTTTCAACGCACGCCAGGCAGAAGCTTCGCTCAACCTCTTGAGCCAGCAACTCGCCAGGGAGTATCCGGACGACAACGAAGGACAATCGATCAGGATCGAACCGCCGGGTTTCATCATCCCCGAGCTGCGCGGCGCGGTGGTGAGTTTCACCTGGGTGATGATGGGCGCCGTGGGACTGGTGCTGCTCGTGACGTGTACCAATCTCGCCGGGCTGATGCTCGCGCGTGCAACCGATCGACGCAGAGAGATCGCGATCCGT
>DATENQ010000249.1:0-9591 GCA_035275005.1 Pyrinomonadaceae bacterium
CGTTTATCCTGATAATCTTGGGAATCCATAGTGACTCTAGTTGATCGGGTCGATCCGGCGACGGTTTGTAAAGTCAAACTCCTTAATGGCTAAACACGGGAAGCTAAGAACCTTTCTAGAATATGCCGCGGCCAGGTCTGCGCTTTCGACTCTCGGTCATCTGCCGGCGCCGATTGCCTATGGTGTCGGGCGCGCGATGGGGAAAATCGCTTATCTACTAGCGCGTAATTTACGGCGCACAGGGACCACTAATCTTCGTCTTGCATTCCCCGAAAAGTCTGACGAAGAACGCGATCAGCTCCTGCGCGAGTGTTTCGACGGTCTCGGTCGCCAACTCGGCCTCTTCAGCCAGATGTCCTCGCGATCCGGCAACGAACTGAAGCAGCTCATCGAAGTGCGGGGATGGGAGAACCTTGAAGCCGCGGTGGCCGAGCACGGTCAAAAACTGGTGCTAATTACCGGCCATCTTGGCTCCTGGGAGCTGACCAGTTTTGGTTTTTCGCTTTTAGGTCATCAAGTCACATTCCTCGTCCGCAGAATCGACAATTCGCGCATAGAGGAAATAGTTGATGGCGTCCGTACAAAATTTGGGAATACGACTATTGATAAACTCTCAGCTGCTCGCTCAATGCTGAAGATCCTGCGCTCCGGCGAGAGTTCGCTGGGCCTTTTGCCCGACTTGAACACACTCGACGATGAAGCGATTTTTGTCGATTTCTTCGGCGTTCCCGCAGCGACGACTTTCATCGTGGCCAAGCTCGCTTTACGAACCCAAACCCCGATCGTTCCCGTCTTTTCTCCGTGGGACGCCGAAACAGGAAAGTACCTTCTCATTGTGGAACCACTGATTTCGGTTGAAACCACCGGAGATGAAGAGGCGGACGTCAGGCGAGTGACGATGGAGATCACGCGGCAACTCGAGAACCAGATCCGGCAGTATCCCGGCCAGTGGCTCTGGATCCACAAACGCTGGAAAACGCGTCCTCCAGGTGAGCCATCGATTTATTAAGTTTCTATGCCTGGAACAAGTCAGGAAGAGGGGCTTGCCCCCGTTCCCACCCAACAGCGGGGGGCAAGCCCCACTTCCTGACTTGTTCTAGTCAAGGCTATACTTTCGGCACTTCATGCAGGCTTCAGTGGAACAAAGTTTCTCCCACGCGCGCGTTAATCGCGCTTACGAATTTGCCGACCTGTCTGAGTATTCCTTTAAAGATCGTTTTCTGATTCGCGCCGCCGATCTGGTGTTCTACGTGCTCATCAATCTCATCGGCCTGACCGCGCGTTTTGAAGTGATTGGTTGGGAAAATCACGAGGAAGCCGAAAAAAATGGCGGGCTTCCCATCTACGTCTTCTGGCACGACCGCATCTTCCTGACCACTTACTGGTGGCGCAAACGTCGCATCGTGGTCATGACTTCGCGCAGCTTTGACGGCGAGTACATCGCCCGCTTTATCCAGCGCTTTGGTTACGGCGCGGTGCGTGGATCAAGCACGCGCGGAGGTGCCGGCGCGATTGTCGAAATGGCGCGCCTGATGCGCGCGGGCTGCACGACCGCGTTTACGATCGATGGTCCGAAAGGTCCGCGTTACGTGGCGAAGATGGGCGCGGTGTTGCTGGCGAAAAAGTCCGGCCACCCGATCGTGCCTGTCACGATGGCGCTGAAACGATACTGGACGACGCCTAGTTGGGACTTCTTTCAGATTCCAAAACCTTTTACGCCCGCTCGCGTCTACGTGTCGCCGCCGATTTACGTTCCTCCGGACGCCGACGATAAGACACTGGCCGCTAAGCGCGACGAACTTCAGCACGCCCTCGATCATCTAAACCAGCTATCCACAGATTACACAGATTCTATAAAACTATCTGTGTAATCTGTGCAATCTGTGGATGAAAGGTATCAGCTAATGAAATCGTTTCTTGCTTTCGTGCTTTGTCTTATTTGTCTTGGAGTCGCGAACGCCCAACTCAAAGCACCGGCGGAGTCCGTTATGGACCGCTTTCTTCGTTACGTGAAGATCGACACGCAGTCGCAGGAAGATCAAACCACTGTGCCCAGCACTCGTAAACAGCTCAACCTTGCGAATCTTCTCGCCAGGGAACTGACCGCGCTCGGAGCGGAAAACGTGCGCGTCAGCGAGTTTGGAATTGTTTACGCGACGGTCCCCGGTAATCTCGCCGACAACTCGAAAGTTCCCGTCGTTGGTTTTATTGCACACATGGACACATCGCCGGCAGTCTCCGGTGAGAACGTCAACGCGATCATTCATAAGAATTACCAGGGCGGCGACATCGTGTTGCCCAAAGACACGACCCAGGTGATTACCGCCGCCAAGAATCCGGTGCTGAAAGAGTTGATCGGAGACGACATCATTACCGCTGACGGTACGACGCTGCTCGGTTCGGACGACAAGTCGGGCGTCGCTGAGGTCATGACGATGATCGATATCCTGCGTCAGAATCCGCAGATCAAACACGGCACGCTTGCGATCGCGTTTACGCCTGACGAAGAGGTTGGCGGCGGCATCGAGAAGTTTGATATCAAAGGCTTCGGTGCGAAGGTCGCTTACACGGTGGATGGAGAAGAGTTGGGTGAGATTAGCGATGAGACGTGGAGCGCTCGCACTGCGACAGTCACGTTTCAGGGCAAGAGCACGCACCCCGGAAGCGCGAAGGGAATCATG
This sequence comes from Pyrinomonadaceae bacterium, assembly GCA_035275005.1. GTDB lineage: Bacteria > Acidobacteriota > Blastocatellia > Pyrinomonadales > Pyrinomonadaceae > PSRF01. Next base: position 2,682 of record DATENQ010000249.1, read on the forward strand.
GTCAACGCGATGTATGCGATCGGGGATTATCTCGGGCGGTTTCCAAAAGATATGTTGCCGGAAACGACTGAAGGCCGTGTCGGCTTTGTTCATCCTTATGCGGGCGTGATCGACGTCGAGACATCGAGCGTGAAGATCTTGTTACGCGACTTTGATGTCAGCGGGCTTGATGCAAAGGAGAAGATGCTGCGCGACATGGTGACCCAAACCGCGAAGAAGTTTCCGGAAGTGAAGATAGGAATTACCGTCGAAGAGAATTACAAGAACATGAAGGAAGTGCTCAAGAATTATCCTGAACTGACGAACAACGCGATGGAAGCAGCGCGCCGCGCAGGGCTGAAGCCGTTTATGAAACCGATCCGCGGCGGCACTGATGGGGCGCGGTTAACATTTCAGGGACTGCCGACGCCTAATTTGTTTACCGGTGGCTCGAACTTTCACGGCAAGTTGGAATTCAACTCGCGCCGCGGGCTGGAGAAGTCCACCGAGACGCTGGTCCACCTCGTGCAAATTTTTGCGGAAAAGAGTTAGCCACGGATTACACGGATGAACAAGGATTTCCTATCAGTGTTTAGCCGTGAAATCCGTGGCTTAAAAAAATGACTGACACTCATAGCGGATACGTCGCCCTGATTGGACGCCCGAATGCCGGCAAGTCGACGTTACTCAATCGACTGGTGGGCCAGAAGATCGCTGCCGTTTCCGATAAACCACAAACCACGAGATTCAGGATTCAGGGGATAATCACCAGGCCCGAGGGTCAGGTGGTGTTTGTCGATACGCCGGGCGTCCATCAGCCCGGCTACGAGCTCAATCGTCGCATGATGGCGGCGGTGCAGGATGCGCTGATGGGCGTCGATCTCGTCTGTCTAATTCGGGACGCGTCCGTTTCAACCGGCAACGGCGATCGTTTTGTGCTCGACCTCGTGAAGCGCTCCGAAAAGCCCGCGTTGCTGTTGTTGAATAAGATCGACAAGCTTGACGACAAGTCAGCGTTGTTGCCGCTGATCGACTGGTACCGCAACGAGTACGAATGGCGCGAGATCATTCCGATTTCAGCGCTAAAAGACGAGATGACGGACGTGCTGGTCGAGAGCTCGTTGCGTCATCTGCCGGAAGGTGAACCGATCTTTTCAGAGGATGAGCTGACGGATCAATCGCTGCGCGTGCTCGTTGCGGAGATTGTGCGCGAGAAGCTTTTGCACGTGACCGGCGATGAGATTCCGTACGTCACGGCAGTGGTAACAGAAAAGTACGAAGAGGTTCGTGAGGACTTCGCGCGGATCTTTTGCGTCATCGTCGTCGAGCGCGGTTCACAAAAGAAGATCATTATCGGCAAGGGCGCGAGTCGGTTGAAGGACATTGGCATACACGCGCGAAAAGAGATCGAGAACCTGGTGGGCCATCGCGTGCATCTCGAGCTGTTTGTGAAAGTCGAAGAAGACTGGCGCAATCGTGAACACCTGTTGGATGAATATGGATTGAGTGGAAATTGAGCACGCCGAAGGAAAAGCCCAACGCATGGTACGCGCTCGACGTCGAACTGGAGCCGGCGGCGCGCGAGGCAGTCGAATACGCATTGATGGAAGCGGGCGCGCTGGGAACTGAGACTACCGATAACACTGTTACCGGTTACTTTGCGGAGGTTCCCGGGCGCGAGCGAGTTCGCGCGGAACTGTTTGAAGCGCTGCGCATTTACGAATTGCCGTCGTCGTCAGTGCGCGACATGAGCGTGCGTGAGATCGAGGAGCGCGACTGGCTGGAAGAATGGAAGCAGAGCTGGCAGCCAGTCGAGATTGGACGCTTCATCATCGCGCCGCCGTGGTCCGATGTTAGCGATCGCCACGATCGATTGATCATTCGCATTGAACCCGGGATGGCTTTCGGCACCGGCACTCACGAGACCACACGCCTCTGCCTCGACGCGATTCAAAAACACTTTTCCGGAGGCAGCTTTCTTGACGTCGGCACCGGCACCGGCATTCTCGCCATCGCCGCCGCCAAACTCTTTCCCGAAGCGCGGATCGAGGCTTGCGATACCGATGAAGAAGCAGTCGCGATTGCGCGCGAGAATGCCGAGGCGAACGGGGTTGCGGAGCAAATAAACTTCCGCGTCGGATCTCTCGATGATTCGACTGCTTCGGCCAATCTTGTTTGCGCAAATCTCACCGCGGATGTGATCAGTCAGATGTTGCCAACACTCGTGAGTCTGAGCTGCGGGAAGCTGATACTTTCAGGAATACTGGAAACGCAGATCGAGTTGGTCCAATCCGGCCTTCATGCGTGCGGTATTGACGACTTTGAAACCACGCAGGACGGCGAATGGGTCGCACTAATCGTTTAGCTCAATGACTCGTCGAAGATTTCATGCCCCGCCAAGTGCGTTCAACGATCAAACTGTGACGCTTGGAACGGATGAAGCACGTCACCTGCGCGATGTGTTGCGTTTGAAAGCCGGCGATGAGGTTTACGTATTCGACGGACGTGGACGTGAGTTTCGCTGTAGGTTAGTTAAGACAACGCGCGATGTGGCGGAACTTCATATCGAGGCGGAAGTCGAGCCTGCAAAACCTGAATCACAGTTGCAGCTAAATTTATGCGTCGCGCTGTTGAAGGGCGAGAAGTTTGATCTCGTAGTGCAGAAGGCAACTGAGCTTGGAATCACAAAAGTGACACCGCTAATCACGCGCTACGCGGATATTCACTTGCGTGACGAGTCTGATGCGGCGAAGCGTGTTAGTCGCTGGCAGCGCATCGCGCTCGAAGCGGCAAAGCAATCGGGAAGGGCGTTTGTGCCGGAGATCAAAGCACCGGTATCCTTTGATTCGGTGGCCGCCGAGGGTTTGGGAGTGATGTTTTCAGAGCGTGGCGGCGAGACGTTGGAAAGCCTGATCGACCATGCTTCGACTCACGTAACAGCCATGGTCGGTTCCGAGGGTGGCTGGTCTGACGAAGAGCTCGAGAGCGCTCGGGCACGAAATTTCCATGTAATCACGCTCGGCGGACGCATCCTGCGCGCGGAAACCGCCGCAATCACGATTGCTGTGCTGTTGCAACACCTGTTTGGTGACCTGAGGTAGATTTCACGCAAAGGCGCAAAGTCAGCAAAGTAAGGCTTGACCTTCGCATTTTCCTTTGCGTCTTTGCGCCTTTGCGGGAGATAATCTCAGGAACAAAGAATCCATTGAGGTCGTTTGAAGTCGTAATGGCAATCAACAAAGACGCAGCTGTCGAAAACGCACGAAAAGATCTGGCGCAGCGGTTAAAGATCGACGCCGCCGACGTCAAAGAGAGCTCGGTAGAAGACGCTGATTTCCCCGACATGGCGCTCGGCGCGCCAGAAGGCGACGAAATGAGCGGCATGATGATCACGCGCGGTTGGCGCATCAAGCTCGAGGCCCAGGGTAAGACCTACGAATATCGCGCGGACAAGAACCAGGTAAGAGCTTATCAGTTCAAAGGCAAGAATTATCGAGTTTAATAGGTCCTATTCTTCATAGAGGTACCACCATGAACCGCAATAACGTTTTCATACATCTCGCGCTGGCTCTCGTTCTCATTCTCGTGGCCGCCTTCGCCGGCCAACTGAGCAGGTGGCGGAAACAGTGGAAGAACCAGGTGCGGATCGTGCCGGCCGCTGAGAAAAAACAGCCGGCCTCCGCTGAAGAAATTGCGCTCAATGAAAATCGCAGCTTCGGCAGACCCGAAGTGCTGGTGAAGTTCAAGAGCGGCGTGAGTAGTGAAGCTATCGATGCGCTGACTGCGCGTTTCAATGATCGCGTCGAAGATCGCATCGAGAACGCCGAGGGCTGGGAAGCGATCGATGACCTCGACAACGCTGACCCCGCGAGCATCGTCGCCCAGTACAGTCAACTGCCCGAAGTCGAATTCGCCGAGCCCAATTATGAGATCAACCTCGACGAAGCCAACGAAGGACCACTCGTGCCGGTGCTGCCGCACGATCCGCAGTTTAACGATCAGTGGGCCCTCGCCAATTCAGGACAACGAGGCGGTAAGCAGGGCGCCGACATCAGCGCGACGCTCGCCTGGGCCACCACGACCGGCACCGACAAAGTCGTGGTTGCAGTGCTCGATACGGGCGTCGATTACACGCACGAGGACCTGATGGAAAACATGTGGGTCCGTCCGGCAACGATGGCGCCGTATCACGACAACGAGCTTGGCACGATTGACGACCTGAACGGTTTCAACGCGATCGATACCGCAGCCGACCCGATGGACGATAACGGCCACGGCACTCATTGCGCGGGCATCATCGGCGCCGAGGGTGAAAACAATATCGGCATCGCGGGCGTGAACTGGAAGGTCCAGATCATGCCGCTCAAGTTTCTGAACGCGGGCGGCTCCGGGAGCACGAAAGACGCCATCGAAGCGATCAACTACGTGATTAATCGCAAGAAGGCGGGCGTGAACGTTCGCATCATCAGTGCGAGTTGGGGCTCAACGATGAAATCGCGCGCGCTTGGCGACATCATTCGCAAAGCTTACGAGAACGATATTCTGTTCGTCGCAGCGGCCGGCAACTCCAGTGTCGACAACGATCGCACGCCGCATTATCCGTCGAGCTATCCGAACGTGATCAGCGTCGCCGCGCTTGATCGTAATGATCAGCTAGCGTCGTTCTCCAACTTCGGCGTCAAGAGTGTGATGATTGGAGCGCCGGGAGTCGACATTCTGAGCACGTGGCTGGATAACGAGTATGAGGAGAAGTCAGGCACGTCGATGGCAACGCCTGTTGTGTCGGGTGTCGCGGCGCTCATACTCTCGAAGCACCCGGGGATGTCGGCGGAGAATCTTAGTAAGCGGCTGATGGATTCGACCGATCCGATCATCGCCCTCAAAGGAAAAACCGTCACAGGTGGCAGGATCAACGCCGCCAAAGCAATAGCAGAATAAACCAACGCGGATGACGCAGATAAAATCCGGATTTATATCTGCGTCATCCGCGTTTAAGGTTGCGTGAGCTTTTTCTTTCCTTCGAGCGCTTCTTTGTAAGCGCCGCCCCGGACATCGCCGAGCTTTATCGCCTCGTCAAATTCCTTCAACGCTTCAGCCGTGTTATCGAAGAACGCATTGATGCGCCCCATCGACTCGTGCGCGCGCGACATGATCGCCTTGTCCGTGTCTGGTGAAGAAGCCGCCACCGCCATCCGGTAATGTCCGAGTGCTCGATTGAGTCGCTCGGCCTGAACCTGCTCGTCAGTCGCATCCGTCGCAGCCAGACTTGCCGTCTGGCCCAACGCGAAAAAGATGCGCGGCTCGCCCGGATACTCCTTCAACATTTCACGCAGACGACCCTCAGCGTCGTTGTAATCCTTGCTGCGTAAAGTGTCTTCAATCGCCGCCAGATCACGAACAAGCGCCGACTCCTTGCTGTTGCCTTCCGGCTCGACCTCCGCTTGCGAACGTCGTGCGGCAATACGCGCTTCGCGCGCCGCAGTCGCCCGTTGCACAGTCTCAGCATTTTCCGTGAGACGCTTTGCTTCACGCACCGGATCGAACGACGCGATCATGTCCTGAAAGAAGTTTGCGAGATCGAAACCCGCGTTCTCGATCCCCTTCAACTGATCGGCAAAGTAGAAAGAGAGCACCGCGCCTTTCTCGTACTCCTCCGCCAGACGTGCCACCGTTTCGTCCTGGATGGCTTTCATCTCGGCTTGCGCTGTCCTGGCAATCGTCGCTTTATCGGCTTCGGTTTTTGCGGCGGCCAGTCGCGCGCGTATGTCGCGAGCGAGCGGCTCGAGTCTTCTCACCTCTTCGTAACGCGCGTCGGCCGCAGCCACCAGTGATCTACTCACACTCAGAAACACGTCTGGCGTGACCTGTGCTCCCGCGTTTTGCCGTTCGGTCAGGAGCTGTTTGACCTGGTCACGACGAAGTGCGATGTCTTTGTTGAAACGCAGCACGATCGCGTCGATTACGTACTGAAGATAAGCGCGACGCAGTTCAGACGACGTGGGATCCGTGCCTTCCGGCACCACGGCGTAGTAATCGTCGGCGATGATGCGGAAGTTGATCGCACCGCGCGGCGCCAGCAGATCCGGCAGTATAAAAAAGCGGCGCTCTTTGTCCCTGAAGGTGTAGTGCTTTTGTTTACTGTCCTTCTTGGGATTTTTTACTTCGACTCGCTCCGTTGAAGTTGTAATCGGCCTCGTGTGCAGGTAGGTCAGCAGCGAGCGGACCATCTCGGTAGTCGGCCCACGCAGGCGATCCCCTTCAGCCTGGTACGCGCGCACGTAGCCAACCATCTGCTCGTCTATCCCCGAGCGGCGATAAAACTCCTGGACCAGCGGCGCGAAATCGAGCACGTCAAGCAATCCGGCAGGCAAGTCTTCCGAACGCGCCGGCGCTTCAAACGTCGGCGACGGGCCAAGCGCGAGGGCAAGGGAAACGTAGCGCGCAGCTTGATCGGCGGGCGTGGCCGGAGCAGGCAACTTGTTGCGCTCGTAGAAAGTTTTTAGACGATTGCGCAGATCCGGATCGATATTAGCGAGGTCTTTACGCAACTTCGCGCGAAACGCTGATGGCGTTCGGCCCGCAGGCGTCGGATCAAGTCCCGCTACATCCAGCGCGGCCATCACGAGGATGAGCCGCGGATCTGACTGGAAATCGACGCCGTATTCAGAAACTTCAAAAGTCGCGCCTTGTCTTTGTTGCACTCCCGGCTGTTGTGCCGTTTGCGCGGAAACGACGCCGCCGGCAAGGATCGCGATAAGTAAGATCAGTAAAAATTGCTTCAAGCTACGTTACTCCGTGTGAATCTGGGGCTTTTTAAGGGTTCGATAAGCGCGCAGAGCCCGTAATGTTAGCGGATAAGCCAATACCGAACAAACCACCGAGAGCGCCATCGCGCCTACGGAAAAAGGCCATACAATGCTCCAACTCTGCA
>DATENQ010000250.1:0-5589 GCA_035275005.1 Pyrinomonadaceae bacterium
TTGGCTTCGCAAAATGGGGGCGACAGGCTTCGACAGGAACCTGAACGATCGTCGCGATGCATGCCGGGCTACCTTATGCAGCTCGTTAAAACGCGTAGGGAAACACAACTGCCAATAACGAATTGGCTCTCGCTGCCTAATAAGCACCGAGCGTCTCGCCGCAAGTTGCTCATGCGCGCGGAATGAGATGTCACTCAGATGAGCTGGCCCGCTGTTTCGGTCCGTGACAGTGGGCGAGATCAAAGTCGGGCTAGCTCGTGTCGAGGTCTTGTCGCTTCACTGACTCGGCATTGGGCGAATTTTTATCAGGTTCGCCTGGTAAGAAAAGAGAAGCGACTAAGCATGTAGATTCCTTCGGCGTTGGTTTTTGGATCCGAGTTCAACTCTCGGCGCCTCCACCATAACAAAAATGCGGGAGCCCTCACTCCCGAAAGACCCAGAGACACGTTATGAGCACAACAACTCAAACTCACTTAATGACTGCGGAAGATTTAGGAAACCTTCCCGACAGTCCATATCGTCACGAACTTATAAAGGGAGAACTCCTCACAATACCTCCTGTTAAATATGAACACATGCGGGTAGCCGCTAACCTCACAATAATCCTGGGACAACATGTGAAAGCCAATCGACTCGGCGTGACTGGCGCCGAAGGCGGCTACAAACTCGACAGCGATCCCGATACCGTTCTGGGCCCGGACGTTTCATTTGTCGCCAAGGAACGTATTAGCCTGAGTCTGGAGGGTTATCACCAAGGCCCACCGGATCTTGCCATTGAGGTGATATCACCCGGCGACAGGAGAGATCGGATTGAGCGTAAACTAAGTTTGTGGTTGCAGTCGGGCGCAAAATCCGTGTGGCATGTAAATCCTCAACGAAGAACAGTTGAAGTAATCTCATCAACCGGTGAGAGGCGAATACTTCACGAGACTGACGAACTCGTCGACGACACTGTTCCGGGTTTCCGTATAGCTGTTTCAGAGATCTTTGCGTAGGCCGACGTTCACTTGGACCGCAACCTTCCCATTGGAATCTTCGACAGCGGCGTGGGTGGACTGACAGTCTATCGCGCACTGCACGAACGTCTACCAAACGAGCGTTTCGTCTATCTAGGCGATACGGCTCGTGTCCCATACGGTACAAAGTCACTCGCAACTGTCGAACGTTACGCAGTTGAGAACTCGAGATTCCTGGAGGCGCACGGAATCAAACTGCTCGTCGTCGCCTGCAACACGGCTTCAGCTCTCGCGCTGCCAGCTATTCGCGCCGCCATCAAGGTCCCGGTGATGGGCGTGATCGAACCCGGCTCTCGCGCCGCGGTGGAAATCGCGCGAGGCGCAAACATCGGCGTCATCGCCACCGAAGCCACCGTGCAAAGCCACGCCTACGCAAAAGCGATCGCGAGCATGGGCGCAACCGGACAAGTTATCGAACGCGCCTGCCCGCTCTTTGTTTCGCTAGCCGAGGAAGGTTGGGCCGACAGCGACGTCACCCGCATGGTAGCGCGCGATTATTTGAGTGAGTTTCACAACACAACTTTGGGCGTCCTGGTGCTCGGATGCACGCACTATCCGATCCTTCGCGATGTGATCAGCGAAACAGCCGGCAGAGAAATCAATCTTATCGACTCTGGTGAAGCCACCGCTCGCGACGTCGAATCTCTCCTCGAAAGTTCCGATCTGACTCACGAAGACGCCTTCGGACTTTACCAGGAACGACAACTCTGTGATGATCTTGATCACTTTTATGTGACCGACGCTGCCGAAAGATTTGCTAAAGTAGCCGAGAGATTTTTAGGCTCTGCTCCTTCCATTCTAGAAGCCGTTGAGATTTGGGGACACGATGAGCTACGCACGCACTGACGGACGCGCCAACGACGAACTGCGCCCTGTACGCATCACGCGGGGCTTCCTTCCATACGCGGAAGGTTCCGTTCTCATCGAGATGGGAAACACTCGCGTGGTCTGTTCCGCGTCGCTCGAAGATCGTGTGCCGCCGTTTTTGCGAAACCAGGGACAAGGTTGGTTGACGGCGGAATACGCTATGTTGCCGCGTGCAACTCAAACACGAACGGCGCGAGAGACCGGTCGCGGCGGACCGTCGGGCCGCACGCACGAAATACAGCGACTGATCGGCAGGAGTCTTCGTGCGGTCGCAGACATGAAGGTCCTGGGTGAACGCACGATCACGATTGACTGCGACGTCCTGCAAGCTGATGGCGGCACGCGCACCGCGGCGATCACCGGCGCTTACGTCGCTTTAGCTTTGGCGAGTCAGCAGCTAGTGAAGGCGGGCAAGATCCAAAGGTCAATGGTCACCGATCAAGTTGCGGCGATTAGCGTGGGTATTGTCGGCGGCACTCCTTTATTGGATCTCAAGTACGACGAAGACTCTCGTGCCGAAGTCGATATGAACGTGGTGTGCACTGGCGACGGGCGCTTCATCGAGCTGCAAGGGACAGCGGAGCGTGAGCCCTTCACGCGCGCACAAATGGATGAGTTGGTGGCGCTCGCAACGCGCGGAATTGAAGCGTTGATCGCCGTTCAGAAGAACGTGATCGCGCAGGTTTAACAGGCTATTAAGCAACGAGGCTGCTCGAGATTGGCATCTGAACCCGCAAGCTTTGGGAGGCATTAATGCGACGGATTTTAGCTTTTACCGTGGTTTTGATCGGATTGCTGGCGCCGATCGCTCTGGCGCAACAGCTCTACACGCACGACAAAGTCGACTACAGTTTCGAACTCCCATCGCCGACGTGGAAAACGATTCTCGAACCCGATGCCACACACGAACATCCCGAATTTGTTTACGGCGATCGGCTCGATGGCTATTTTACCGTTCGTAAAGAAGTAGTTGATGCCGGGACCAGTGCCGCGGAAGTTGCTCGCCGCGATCAGGATCTGAGACTGCGGTTTTTGCCAGGCTTCGTCGAAGGTAAGCAAGAGAACTTTGACGGCAGGCTCGATGGCGTAACGATCTCTTACGAGTTTGTCAGGACCGGCAAACCAATGCTTGGTCGCACTTACTACTTGCAGGCCGATCCACGCACCATCTACGCACTGCGCTTCACCGGTCTGCGCGACAAACTGAGTCGCATTCGTAATCAAACCGATCTGATCGCGCGCACATTCAAACTCAAGTAAACATGAAGCTGGCCCACGGACTAGCAATCAAGCCTTCCACAATTCATGGCAGGGGCTGCTTCGCCACTGTCCCTTTCAAAAAAAGACGCAAAATCGCTGAATACACCGGTGAGAAGATCTCAAACGCCGAAGCCAGGCGCAGGGCTCACCGGCGAATGCTTCGCATTTGTGAGGTCAACAATCGCTGGAGTCTCGACGGAAGTCGCGGCGGCAACGGCACTCACTACATCAACCACTCCTGCACGCCAAACGCCTTCATGCAAATCCTCTACGATCACATTCTCTTCATTGCCTTGCGCGACATCGAAGCCGGCGAAGAAATCACGATCGATTATGAGTCGACACTTCACTCTGACGATAAGCGTTGCATCTGCGGCGCCAGCACTTGTCGGGGCACGATCAATCGCGTTTGAAAATCCGTGTAATCTGTGACTTACAATCGCGGCAGCGTAAAACTAAACTTCGATCCGCGTCCTTCTGCGGAATCGAGCTCGACGCGGCCCCCGTGTTGCTCGACCACCTCGCGCACAAACGACAAACCCAGCCCCGTCGACTCTTCGTCTTTCTCCTGTCCTTCACGCACGACGCGATAGAACTTATCCCACACGCGCTCTTTCGCCTCGGCCGGAATACCGAAACCACGATCCTCTACACAAACGCGGACCGCCTCTGCTTCCAGCGCCGTCGAAACAGTCACCGTAGTGCGTTCGGGACTGTACTTGATGGCGTTGTTCACCAGGTTCTTCACAGCCTGCGTGATAAGGCTCTTGTCCGCCGCCACTGGAGGAATGCGATGTGCGGGTTGTTCGAGCAGGCGAATGCGTTTCTTCTTCGCCACCGGTTGTAACGAAGCGATGGTATCGCGCACTACTTCGTCGAGACGCAGCGGAATCTTCAACACTTCCTGCTTGTCTTTGCGCTGCAATTGCGTCACGGAAAGAAATGTATTGATCATGCGCGACATGCGTTGCGACTCGTTCGCGATGATCGATACAAACTCGCGTGCCTGCGCGGGAATCGTCTGGTCCGCGCTTAGCAACTCTGCAAAGCCGTTGATGCTCGTGAGCGGCGTGCGCAGCTCGTGCGACATTAGTGAGATCATGTCGCTCTTCAGCTTCTCGTACTCTTTAGTCGACGTCAGATCTTTAACGTGAATGGCAATGCCGATCGGTGTTTCGTCGTTGCGCAGCAGCGAAATCCGCAGGTTGAGAATCTGGTTCTTTGGTTCGAAGTTAAGCTCGCCTTCATATTCAACGCCGGTTTGTAACACTCGTCGCACAGCGATCTCAGGCTCGTCAAAAATGTCGGTGCGGAACCGGTGAAGCAAATCGAAGAGGTCCATCTTTGAGACTTGCTCCGAAGTTAGCCCGGCGAAACTCAGCAGAGATGGATTGACGAGCGCGAGCGTGCCGTCGAGATAGGCAATCGCGACGCCATCGTCGATGTGCGTGAGTGTGCTGGCTTCACATCGTTGCTCGACCGTTACGGCTTTCAGCACGTTTAGGGCGTCGAGCTTTCTTCTGCTGCCGCTTTGTGAAAAGTAACTGAGTGACTGTGCGCGCGCCGCACTCTTTGAAAAGCTTTCGCGTTCGAGGTTGCGAGCGAATTGGGAACTCACCGCTTCGAGCAACGGCGTGTCTTCGACCGAGAATTCCGAGGCTAAGCGAATAAGCAACACGCCTGCGATCTCCCCTTCGTGAAGCAGAGGAACCGCGACTGTTGAGGAGTTCTGGCCGGTCGTTTGACTGACTAGTTTCCCACCCGCTACAGCTTGCTGGCAGAGGTTAATGCCTTCGCGCCAGACCGAATTGCGCCGCGGGTCCTGAGAGTTCGGGGCTGGACCTTTATAGCGCGCAACAGCTTCGAGTGAGTTTGAATCGTCGCAACGAAAGACTACCGCTTCGCTGAGTGGCAGGACTGTGTTCAGCAGTTTTAGGCCGCTCGCGAGACGGGCGTTGGCGCTCGAGTCGGCGTTGCGCGAGGAAGAGTTGAAGAGCCTGCGGGTCAGCTGTCGATCAAGAGACCAGAGGCGATAGATCTGGATGAGCAGCAACGAAACGCTGCCAGTAAAGATCAGCGGAATTGACCACAAATCAACGCTAAAGAATTGAAAGCCAACAAAGCCTGCGCTGCTGATTACTACAGCGCTGATGACAAGCCAGCGCCATGAGCCACGCAGACCAAAGCAGTTAATTGACAGGCTTACAGCAAGCGCGTATGCGACCAGAGCAGTTGCTGCAAGCGGCTCGTCCACCAGAAATACAGCGTACCCGAGCAGGCCGGCCACGATGCCGATACCTGAAGCAGAGAGATAAGAGATTAGAGGTTTTATTCGAATCAAGGCGAGAGTCAGCGGAGGTTTCACCCAGTAAAGCCGAAGGGATTATACAATGACAGTCATTGTTAAATCTAGAATTACTTGTAGGGGCGGCACTCCGTGGCCGCC
>DATENQ010000251.1:0-2791 GCA_035275005.1 Pyrinomonadaceae bacterium
GTTCGCTCGCCTGAGCTTGAAGATGAGCCGCAAGTTTGTCTCGCATCCAGGCGAAGCTTTGTTGTTTTGCCGCATGGCCTGGTGGGTCGCCGTACTCTCCGCCACTGCCCGATTTTATTCACTGCCGCGCGCGCTTCAAATCGTGGCAGGGACTGGAAACAGAAATCGGACTTTGCCGGCAGTCGCAAATCAGGAAGAACTGGCCCGCGTCATCGACTGTGTTCTTTCGGCTAATCTCTTAATGTTCAAGCCAAGTTGCTGGAAGCGCGCGGCTGTGCTTCATCGTTATCTTTCGCACAACGGAGTCTCAACGCGCATCATCTTCGGCGTGCGCAACGAAACCGGCGGGAAGGTCGCCGGCCATGCGTGGCTCGAATGCAACGGGCAGCCGATTCTGGAGAGCGCCCCCCCCGAATACGTCGTGACATACAGTTTCCCCTCATCACAACCCACTTCGTTTTTAGCCGCAGATTTTCGCGGATGAACACGGATCAGATCCGCGTTCATCCGCGAAAATCTGTGGCTAAATAAAATCGACGATGTCCATACTCTTAGTCGGAGTCAATCACAAGACCGCTCCGGTGGAAATCCGCGAGCGACTCGCCTTCAACGACGAAGCGTGTGCCAATGGCCTGCGCCAACTCGTCGATGGCGTGGTCGTGTCTGAGGGACTGATCGTTTCAACCTGCAACCGCGTAGAGATTCTCGGCGCGATCCCGAGCGATCAACTCGAGTCTGGCGCTGGACGTGTAAGACAGTTTCTCGACACTTCCGGTAGTCTACCCGCCGAGTTTCTCGACAAGCATCTCTACCGTCACACCGATGAAGAAGCCGTGCGACACCTCTTTCGCGTCGCGTCTTCACTCGATTCGATGGTCGTCGGCGAGCCTCAGGTGCTGGGCCAGGTGCGTCATGCGTACTCACTCGCAGTCCAAGCCGGCACTGCCGGTCGCATTCTCAATCGACTGGTCCACCACACGTTTCGTGTCGCTAAACGAGTCAGAAACGAGACGGGGATCGCTGCGAGCGCGGTGTCGATCAGTTATATGGCCGTAGAGCTCGGCAAGAAGATCTTTGACTCGCTCAAGGGATGCACCGTGATGCTCGTCGGCGCCGGCGAGATGGCCGAGCTCTCCGCGCGGCATCTCGTGAATGCGGGGGTTACGCGCGTCATCATCGCGAATCGCACCGAAGAGACCGCCCGGCAAATCGCCGGCGAGTTTGGCGCCAGGACGGTTTCACTGGATCAACTCGATCAGTCTCTCGCAGAAGCTGATGTGATTATCTGTTCGACCGGCGCGCCCGATTATGTGATCACTGGAGAACGAACGCGCAAAGCACTCGAGCGCCGTCGCAACCGGCCCACGTGTTTTATCGACATCAGTGTGCCGCGCAACATCGATCCCGCGGTCGGCAAGATTAAGAACGTCTTTCTTTTTGACATCGACGATCTGGAGTCAGTTATCTCGTCGAATATTCGCGAGCGCGAGCGCGAGGCGGAACGTGCGGAGCTGATCGTGCAGTCGGAAGTGATGCAGTTTCAGCAGAAGTTGCGTTTGATGGACTTCGGACCAAGCATCGGCGCGCTAAAACAGAATATGCAGGATGTCGCGCGGGCGGAGCTGGCGCGCCAGCGCAAACGCCTCGGTCCACTCACAAAACAGCAGGAAGAGGCGATCGAGGCGCTGCTCATGTCGACGGTCAACAAAATCTCACATCCCATCCTGAGCCAGATGCGTCGCTTTTACGAGACCAGCGAGACTGACGATCCGAAAGATCTCGAGGAGTAAGCGACGATGTCACGTACTCTCGTCATCGGTTCCCGTGGATCAAAGCTCGCCTTGTGGCAGGCTGAACACGCCCGCGAGCGTTTGCTGCAACTGAACCCACATATCGAGATCCGGATCGAGATCATCAAGACCACCGGCGACGTGAAGAAGGATCCTTTGTCCGTGATCGGGGGAAAGGGCGTTTTCACGAAAGAGTTGGAAGACGCCTTGCTTGATGGTCGCATCGACCTAGCGGTTCATTCACTCAAGGATTTACCGACGATACTTCCGCCTGGACTGGCTATCAGCGCGATCTGCGAACGTGAAGATGCGCGCGATGCGTTGGTACTGGCGGCAGGCTCAGAGTTTGATGCCGCAGCGCTCGGGAATTTGCCGCGCGGCGCGATCGTAGGCACGTCGAGTCCACGCCGGCTCGCACAGTTAAGATGTTGGTTCGGCAACAACCTCGAAATCAAAGATCTGCGCGGCAACGTTGACACTCGGATTCGAAAGCTCGACGAAGGTCAATACGATGCGTTGATTCTTGCGTCGGCAGGCTTGGTGCGGCTTGGCTTGAGCAACCGAATCTCATTGAGGATTCCGATTAGCGACATGTTGCCCGCCGTGGGCCAGGGAGCAATTGCGATCGAGACCCGCGGCGATGACGACTTCGCGCTCGAGACAACGCGCAAACTGGACCATCGTGCAACACGTCTGGCTTGTTTAGCGGAACGCGCGTTTCTGCGCGGCCTCGGGGGCGGTTGCCAACTACCCATCGCCGGACACGCGCGTTTCGATGGCGAGTTGTTGAACTTGGACGGTCTCGTCGCCAAACCCGACGGATCAAAACGACTACAAGAATCTATATCAGGTCCTTCAGAAACAGCCGAAGCACTCGGCGCCTCCCTCGCCGCGACATTAATTGAACGCGGCGCAGTGGCGTTATTGTAGGGGCGGCACTCCGTGGCCGCCCGTCATTCTCAACATTGCCGATTCGTAACACGGGCGGCCACGGAGTGCCG
>DATENQ010000252.1:0-15020 GCA_035275005.1 Pyrinomonadaceae bacterium
TGCTGGTCGAGTGGAACGACACCGCCGTCACATATCCGTCCAATCGATGTATTCACGAGCTGTTCGAAGCGCAGGCGAGGAAGACGCCCGATGATGTAGCGCTGGTGTTTGAAAACGAAAGGCTTACTTATCGCGAGTTGAACGAACAGGCGAATCGCGTGGCGCGCTATCTGAGAGAAGCAGGTGTTGAGAATGGCGATCTGGTGGCCCTCTTCACGTCGCGCTCGGTGCGGATGGTGGTGGCGCTGCTCGGCATTCTGAAAGCAGGCAGTGCGTACTTGCCGTTGGATGAGAGATATCCCGTGGAACGTGTTGACTTTATGCTCAGGGACTCGGGCGCGCGAGTGTCACTGACCGAAGAGCGACTCGACGCGGATTGGGAAAGGATCGCTGATTACGGTTCGGAAAACTTGGATCACGTTTTCACGGATCAGCAGCGCGCTTACGTCATCTACACATCCGGCTCGACAGGTCAGCCAAAAGGCGTCGAAGTGTCGCACCGCTCCGTCGTCAACCTGCTTCACGCGGTGATTTCCAAAACATCGCCGAAAGCCACCGACACGATGCTCTCTGTCAGCACGCTCTCGTTCGATATCGCCGTGGCTGAGATTTTTGTGCCGTTGATTGTGGGCGGGCGTGTCGTGATTGCGAGCCGCGAAGTTGCTGCTGACGGCGTGGAGCTGGCTCGGCTGATGCGGAACTCGGGCGCAACGGTGATGCAAGCCACGCCTGCCACCTGGCGCATGCTGATTGACGCAGGCTGGCAGGGCGACTCAGCGTTGAAAGTGATTAGTACGGGAGAAGCCCTCGATCGCGCGCTTGCGGATCAACTTTTAACTAAAAGCACCGAGTTGTGGAACCTTTATGGTCCAACCGAAACGACGATCTTTTCCGGTGCGATTCGAGTAACCGAAAGCACAGGTCCGGTGCCGATCGGCCGACCAATCGCGAACACAAGCTTCTACGTATTGGACCAGTTCATGAATCCCGTTCCGATCGGCATCTACGGCGAGCTTTACATCGGAGGCGCGGGCTTGTCGCTCGGGTATCTAAATCGTCCCGAGTTGACGGGCGAGAAGTTTGTACCGGATCCGTTTGGCAGCGAACCCGGCGCACGTATGTACCGTACCGGCGACCTCGTGCGTTACAGCGAAGACGGGAGTCTGGAGTTTGGCGGCCGGTTGGACCATCAGGTCAAAGTGCGAGGCTTTCGCATCGAGCTCGGAGAAGTGGAAGCGGCCTTGTCGCGGCACGAATCAGTTCGCGCCGTTGTGGTGGAGGCGCGCGAAGTCCGCGAAAACGAACAACGTCTCGTCGCCTACGTTGTTGGGAGTCAGAAGCAAATGCCAACGGCAAGCGAATGGCGGTCGTTCCTCATTCAGCGCTTGCCGGAATACATGATTCCATCGCTGTTCATCAGTCTCGAAGAGTTGCCGCTATTGCCCAACGGGAAGGTAAACAGGGCCGCGCTGCCCGCGCCCGACGCGTCCAGGCCTGAGCTGCGACGAGAATTCGTCGCTCCTGAGAATCCAACGCAGGCGAGATTAGTCGACCTGTACATGAATGTCCTGGCGCTGGATAAAGTGGGTATTCACGACGACTTCTTCGAACTGGGTGGCGACTCGATCCTCGCGACGAGACTTGTCTCTCGCGTGCGCCGGACTTTCGAGATCGAGCTGCCGTTGCGCGAGCTCTTTTGGAAACCAACAGTGTTTGAGTTGGCCGAGGTCATCGAGCAACTCGTAATCGAACAACTGGAAAACCTCAGCGAAGAAGAGGCTGAACAGCTTTTACAAAATGAACTCTAAGACTCAACTATCGGCGGCCAAGCGCGCGTTGCTCGAAAAACGACTGGCCGGTCGCGTGTCACGCGAAGCTGACGAGCAGACGATTCGGCGCGGTCCGCGGAATGGGCCAGTGCCGCTGTCTTTTGCACAGCAGCGTCTCTGGTTTCTGGACCAGCTGGAGCCCGGGCTGGTGGCTTACAACATACCGGCTGCGGTGCGTCTCGTGGGGCAGGTTGACGTCGCGGTTCTGAACTGGAGTTTAAACGAGATCGTCCGGCGCCATGAAAGTTTGCGCACCACCTTCGACTCTATTAACGGCCAGCCGGTACAGATCATCGCGCCGGCGCTCGAGTTAACGATTCGAACAGTTGATCTCACCGGCCTGCCTGACGAAGCGCGCGAAACGGAAGCCATGCGGCTCTCGCGAGAAGAAGCACAACGACCGTTCGATCTCATTCGTGGTCCACTGATCCGGGCAGTATTGCTGCGCGTGGGGAGCGAAGAGCACGTGCTGATCCTGACCATGCACCACATCATCAGCGACGGGTGGTCGCAGGGTGTGTTGAAGAGGGAACTCAGTGCGCTGTATGAAGCCGGGGTAAAAGGGGAGCACTCGCCGCTTCCGGAACTGTCGATCCAGTACGCTGACTTTGCACAGTGGCAGCGAGGCTGGTTAAAGGACGACGAGTTGGACCGGCAGGTGGCGTACTGGCGCAAGCAACTGTCAGGCGCGCCGCCCTCAGTGGATTTGCCTAACGATGGTGCACGCCCACCGCAGTTGAATTATCGGGGCGCGACTTTTCTCTTTGAGCTCTCAGCGGAACTGTCAGAATCACTCACTGCTTTGAGCAGGCGCGAAGGATCGACTCTGTTCATGACCTTGCTTGCCGCATTTAAGGCGTTGCTCTTCCGTTACACCGGCCAGAGCGACCTCGTGGTCGGCACTCCAGTAGCAAATCGCAATCGCGAAGAACTCGAAGGCTTGATCGGGTTCTTCGTTAACACGTTGGCGCTGCGAACAGACTTGTCCCACGAACCGACGTTCCGAGAGTTGTTACATCGTGTGCGAGAAGTCTCGCTGAGTGCGTATGCCCACCAGGATCTGCCTTTCGAGTTGCTCGTTGAGGCGACGCAACCCGTCCGGGATCTGAGCCGCAACCCGATCTTTCAAATCGCCTTCGATCTTCAGAACGCTCCGGATCCAGCACTCGAACTGACGCGAATAACCTTACAACCACACGAGTTCACCGCCGAGAGCACGCGTTTCGATCTGGAACTACACCTCACGTCAACGCCCGAAAGAATGCTCGGGGCGATTGTTTACAGCACGAACTTGTTTGCCGAGCCGACCATTCGCCAAATCGCCGAACGCTATCGAATGCTTCTGGAAGCAGTTGTTGCCAATCCTGAGCAGCAAGTGTCTCGCATCGAGTTGCTCACCAGCGGGGAACGAAACCAGTTGCTGTTTGAGTGGAACGATACGGCACGTTCCTTTCCAGACAAAAACATTCCCGATCTCTTCGAAACGTGGGCCGCGCGGGCGCCGGACAAAGTCGCCCTCGCGTTTGGCGATGAGCGTGTCACTTACGAGGAATTGAACCGTCGCGCCAACCAGCTTGCCCATTACTTACAAACTTACGGCGCCGGCGCGGAAACACGCATCGGGATCTACATCGAACGTTCAGTCGAGATGATTGTGGCAGTGCTTGGCGTGCTCAAGGCGGGCGCGACTTACGTTCCGCTCGATCCGTCGTATCCTCCGCAACGACTGCTGTTCATGCTTGACGATTCCGAGGTGCAGCTAGTGCTCAGTGTGGCTGTGTCGGAAGAAAAACTGCCCGCGCATCACGCGCCGGTAATTCTGCTCGACTCAGATTGGCCGCTGATCGCGAGTCACAGCGACGAGAACCCCGAACGAAATATTACGCCGGAGCACCTGGCTTACATCAGCTATACGTCAGGTTCAACGGGAACACCTAAAGGAGTTGCCGTGCCGCATCGTGGCGTCGTGCGGCTAATCAGTGGCGACTACGCGCAGTTCGGTCCGGATGAAGTTTTCTTACAATTTGCACCGCTTGCCTTCGATGCTTCAACTTTCGAAATCTGGGGCAGCCTGCTTAACGGCGCGCAGCTTGTACTCATGCCTGCGGGCATGTCTTCGCTGGGCGACCTTGGTCGTGCGCTCTCGCAGAATCGCGTGACGACCTTGTGGTTGACAGCGGGGTTGTTTCACCAGATGGTTAACGAGCAACTCGAAGCCCTCACCGCGCTCAAACAACTACTCGCCGGCGGAGACGTTCTATCGCCGTCACCTGTAAGAAAATTCATCGACGCCGCACCTTCGTGCAGACTGATCAATGGCTATGGGCCAACTGAAAACACCACGTTTACCTGCTGCTATGTGATCGATGAGTGCAACGGCGCTGTACCCATCGGCCGTCCGATTGCGGGCACACAGGTCTTTATCCTGGATGAGAATCTGCAATTAGCTCCGCCCGGATTTACGGGCGAGTTGTATGCGGGTGGCGCCGGCCTTGCGCGTGGTTATCACGGCCGCGCGAGTCTCACTGCCGAGCGTTTCATTCCACACCCATTCAGCACCGAGCCCGGGGCGCGACTTTATCGCACCGGCGACCTCGCACGCCATCGTGCGGATGGAAACATCGAGTTTATCGGGCGAGCCGACGAACAGGTTAAGGTGCGCGGTTATCGCATCGAGCTCGGCGAAGTGGAGACGGCAATTGCTCGCGTGCCGGGAGTGCAGCAAGTGGTGGTGGTGGTGCGCGACTACGGCGACGGAGACAAGCGCCTCCTCGCTTATGTCGCCGGCGAAGTCGCAGTGGACAAGCTGCGAAAAAATCTTGACTCGACTTTACCCGACTACATGGTTCCATCGGCGTTCGTCGTCCTTGACGAGTTACCACTAACGCCAAATGGGAAGGTGGACCGTCGTGCGTTGCCTGCGCCTGATGAAGTTCATGCATCGCCGGATTCAGCAACGCCGCGAACGCCTGTCGAAGAGTTGTTGGCCGGCATTTGGGCTGATGTGTTGAAGGTCGAAAGCGTTGGTGTTAACGACAACTTCTTCGAGCTCGGCGGGCATTCGCTGCTGGTGACGCAGCTGGTCTCTCGTGCGCAAGCGCAGTTTGGAGCGGAGTTACCGCTGAAACTTTTCTTCGAATCGGCAACACTCGGCGCCCAGGCTGCAGCAGTCGAGGGCGCGCTGGGTGCTGAGGGCGGATTGCAGGCTCCACCGATTGTTCCCGTAGCTCGCACCGGCAATCTCCCACTCTCGTTCTCGCAACAACGTCTCTGGTTTCTTTATCAGTTGGAACCGAGCACGTCTGCATACAACATTCCCACGGCGGTTCGTCTGAGCGGTGTGCTTGATAGCGAGGCTCTAAGGCGTACGTTGAACGAGCTCGTGCGGCGGCACGAGATCCTGCGCACCTACTACGGCATGGCCGATGGTAAACCGGTCCAGTTCGTTGGGCCACCGCCGGAGCTCGAGATCGATCTGACTGATATTAGTGAGCTTAATGGGAACGAGCGGGAGTCGCGTACGTTGGAGCTGGCGTCAGAAGAGGCGGGCAAGCCCTTCGACCTGACTCGCCCCCCGCTCCTGCGCGCGAGTCTCGTGCGGCTTGGACCAGAAGAGCACGTGCTGTTACTGACTGTTCACCACATCGTCTCCGATGGTTGGTCGCAGGGTGTGATGGTGCGTGAGGTGGGCAAGCTCTATCAGGCTTTTAGTGAGGGCAGGGAATCTCCACTCGAAGAGTTGCCGGTGCAATACGCCGACTTCGCGCACTGGCGGCGCAAGTGGCTGGCCGGCGATGTGTTGGACCAGCAACTCGCATACTGGCGAAAACAACTCGCCGGCGATCTCCCGGTGCTCGATTTGCCCACCGACCATCCGCGTCCGGAGGTGCAGAGCTTTCGCGGCGCGACCCTTACGACGCTCCTCCCGCAACGCTTGAGCGAATCGCTTGGGGTTATTTGCCGGCGGGAAGGCGTGACCCTCTTCATGCTGTTGCTCGCCGCTTTCAAGACGTTGCTCTGTCGCTACACGGGGCAGGACGAGATCGTCATCGGCGCGCCGATAGCGAATCGCAATAACATAGAGATCGAAAATCTGATCGGTTTCTTCGTCAACACACTCGTGCTGCGCACTGATCTTTCCGGTGATCCTTATTTCCCGGAGTTCCTGGCTCGCGTGCGCAAGGTTACGCTCGAAGCTTACGCGCATCAGGATTTGCCTTTTGAAGTGCTTGTGGAAGATTTGCAGCCGGAACGAAGCCTCAGCCGCAACCCGCTTTTTCAGGTGATGTTTCAACTGGAGAACACGCCGAAAGAGGAACTGCCGCTACCGGGTTTGACGTTGAGTCCCGTGGCCGTCGAAGGCGTGGCCAGCCAGTTCGATCTGAGTGTCGACGTGGTCGAGAGCGAGCAGGGACTTGCGGTCGTCGCGGAGTACAGCACGGACCTGTTTGAAGCTGAGACTATCCGCACACTGCTCAAGCGTTGGGAGATCTTGCTGGAGAGTATCGCGGCGGCGCCGCAACAACGTCTGAGTGAGTTTTCGATCATCGATGAATCCGAGCGTCGCCAGATCGATCCCACTGCGATAGCCTTTCCGTCGCAGAGTGTCTCTGAGTTGTTTGAAGCGCAGGTACTACGTTCACCAGCGGCTGTCGCCATGGTTTGGGACGGCGAGAGTATTACTTTTACAGAACTGAATCAGCGGACCAATCAACTGGCCCACTACCTGAAGTCGGCCGGCGTTGGACCAGAAGTGCCGGTTGCCTTGATGCTTGAACGTTCGCCGGAAATGATCGTCGCTTTGCTTGCTATCCTGAAGGCAGGCGGCGCATACGTCCCACTCGATCCTTCTTATCCACAGGCACGACTGGCTTTCATGCTCGATGATACCGGTGCGCCTTTGATCCTCACGCAGGAGAGTTTGATCGGGAAGCTGCCTGAACAGCTTAGCGCGCGAATCGTCTGCATAGATCGCGACGCCGCGGCGATCGGAGCACAACAAACACGGAATCCGGATCACCGGGTGAGTCTCGATAATGCCGCTTATGTGATCTACACGTCGGGATCGACGGGCACGCCGAAGGGCGTCGTTATTACGCACCGCTCGTTATCAAACCATTGTTTCGTAGTGGGCCATGAGTATGAGTTGCAGGCTTCGGATCGCGTGCTCCAGTTTGCTTCGTTGATTTTTGACGTAGCCGCTGAAGAGATCTTTCCCACTTTGCTCGCTGGAGCTGCGATTGTGCTTCAGGGCGAACGTGTGCCGGAGGCAATAGCACTACTGCGGTTGGTCGAGCAGGAGCGAGTGACTGTTCTGAATATGTCGGCGCGATTTTGGCAGGACTGGCTGGAGAGTTTAGACCGCAAAGGTGCGAGATTGCCTGAGTCCGTCCGGCTGACCGCTACCGGCAGCGAGAAGGTTTTACCGGAAGGAGTTGCAGTTTGGAGCCGGTTGGCGCCCGCGAATAGTGCTTTGTTGAACGCCTACGGAGTCAGCGAAGCCACGATTACTTCTACTTTGTATCGTTACAACATGGACCACGTCAGTGGCGGGCAGTCTTTGCCGATTGGCCGTCCTATCGCGAACACCCACGCTTATGTACTCGACCGAAACCTGAATCCCGTGCCGACCGGTCTAGCCGGCGAATTGTATTTGGCGGGTGTAAGCCTGGCGCGTGGCTATCACCGCCGCGCTGATCTGACGGCTGAGAGATTTATTCCGAACCCGTTTGGCTCGACTTCCGGTGCGCGCTTGTATCGCACGGGCGACTTAGCGCGTTACCGCGCAGACGGCAATATCGAATTTATCGGTCGTGCTGACGAGCAGATCAAACTGCGCGGCTATCGCATCGAACTGGGTGAGATTGAAGAGGCGCTTAGCGCTGCGCCCGATGTTGGAAGCGCCGCGGTACTGCTGCGTGCCGGCGCGTCAGGTGATCCCACTCTGGTCGCTTACGTTACGCAAAGGCCTGCTAAAGAGAACGGTGCTTCGGTCGAACTCGAAACAGAGCAACTCGCGCAGTGGCGTACAGTTCACGACGACGAAGTCTTCAACGAGAACGATCCCATCCTTGATCCGACTCTCAACATCAGCGGTTGGAACAGCAGCTACACCGACAAGCCAATCTCCGCGGAGGAGATGCGTGAATGGGTCGACGACGCGGTCGAGCGTGTGCTTTGGCAACAACCACGCCGAGTGCTGGAAATCGGATGTGGCACCGGGTTGCTGCTGTTTCGTATTGCACCGCACTGCGAACGCTATCTGGGAACGGACTTTTCACCCTCTGCGTTGAAGTACATCCGCGAGCAGTTGCATGAGTCGTTGCCGCAGGTATCGCTGTCAGAACAGAACGCGCACGACTTCACGAACATTGAGCCGGCGTCGTTCGACGCGGTGATTATCAACTCCGTCGTGCAGTACTTTCCCGGTGTTGACTATCTCATGCGCGTTTTGCGCGGCGCGGTCGAGGCCGTGGCGCCCGGCGGGTTTATCTTCATCGGCGATGTGCGCAGTTTGCCTTTGCTGAAAGCTCTGCACGCGTCGGTCGAGCAGCATAAAGCTGGGACAGCGAGCACGCCTGAGCAGTTGCGGCGGCGCATCGAGCAGGAGGAGGAATTGCTCATCGATCCGGCTTTCTTCACGGCGCTCAAGCAGCACCTGCCGCACATTAGTCATGTCGAAGTTGAGCCTAAACGAGGGCGCTATCACAACGAACTCACGCGGTTTCGGTATCAGGTCATGCTCCATGTTGGTGCCTTTGCGCCTTTGCGGGAAACAAACGGCATTTCCCGCAAAGACGCAAAGGGGCAAAGAGAAAACCTATTGTGGATTGATTGGCGTGAGGACCATTGGGATTTGACTGAGCTTTGCCGCCGACTCATAGAAGACAAGCCGGAGACGCTGGCTCTTACAAACGTCGCGAACGCCAGGCTTGGCGAAGGTCTTGATCCCGAAGACTTGTACCGTCTGTCAGATAGTTTGCCCTATCAAGTCCACCTGAGTTGGGCGCGGCACGGTGCGGATGGAAGCTTCGACGTGCTCTTCACACAGCGCTCCGAAACAACAGTTGAGTTTCCGTTCGATCTCGACACGACGAAGGCGCTCAGCGACTACGTGAACGATCCGTTGCGTGCAAAACAGGCGCGACAGTTTGGACCACAGTTGCGAAACTTCTTAAAGTCGCGACTACCGGAACACATGATTCCCGCATCGTTCGTGATTCTCGACGAATTGCCCTTGTTGCCGAATGGCAAGCTGGATCGTCGCGCACTCCCGGCGCCGGAAGCTGTCAGGCCGGATTTGCCAGAGGCCTTCGTCGCACCGCGCCCGGGCGTTGAACAGTCGCTTGCCGGTCTCTGGTCAGACTTGCTTGGCCTTCCGCAGATCGGCATCCACGACAATTTCTTCGATCTCGGTGGTCACTCGCTGCTCTCAACGCAACTCATCTCTCGCGTGCGCGAGTTGTTCAAGGTGGAACTACCGTTGCGCGAAGTGTTCCAACAACCAACTATCGCCGCGCTCGCAATCGTGATTGAGCAGGCACAAAACAACAGCGCGCCGAGCGAGATGCCGAAGATTGCGCGTGTAGATCGAGCAGCGCGACGTCTGGCTCGACGAGCGACATGAAAACTTCTCACGCAAAGGCGCAAAGATGCAAAGGCGCAAAGAAAACCGTTAGCAACGCGGAGCGCTTTGCGCCTTTGCGTGAGGAATATGTTCTTTCTTTATGACGTCTGACGAAGTTTTCGTTTTTCCACTTTCATTCGCCCAGCAACGTCTGTGGTTCCTGCATCACATGGATCCATCGAACGCGGCCTATAACATGCCGCTTGCTTTCCGGCTATCAGGGCAGCTCAAAGTGGATGCTTTGCAATGGGCTCTCGATGAAATCGTCCGGCGGCACGAGATCCTGCGCACGAGGTTCGATCTGTTGGACCAGGGACCCGTGCAATTGGTCGCTGCCACTGGAAACCTGACGTTGGCAATTGGAGATGTCGCCGAAGCAGAAGCCGAGATGTTGGCAAGCGAGGACACACAACAGCCATTCGATCTGGTAAACGGCCCGCTGATTCGTGCCCGGTTGATGCGTCTGGCGGCTAATGAACACGTGCTGCTCGTGACGATGCATCACATCATCAGCGACGGATGGTCACAAACGATCCTGCTGAACGAGTTGGGCGCGCTTTACGAAGCCGCCGTGGCCGGCCGGACCTCGCCGTTGCCGGAATTGTCGATCCAATACGCTGACTTTGCCGAGTGGCAACGCGAGTGGCTGCAAGGCGAGGTATTGGACCAACAACTCGAGTACTGGCGAAAACATTTGAGTGGCGCGCCGCCGTTGCTGGAGCTGCCAACAGATCGGCCACGACCGGCGATACAAAGCTTCAACGGCGCGCGATATTCGTTTGTGCTTTCGCGTGACCTGTCGGCGCGTCTGATGGAGTTGAGTCGCCGTGAAGATACGACTCCTTTCATGACGCTTCTGGCCGCGTTCTATGTGCTGCTTTACCGTTACACAGGCGAGACCGACATCGTGGTTGGCACTGCGGTAGCCAACCGCAATCGCCGGGAACTCGAGTCGCTGATCGGTTTCTTCGTCAACACACTTGCTTTGCGTGTCGACCTTTCCGGCAATCCCACGTTCCGCGAATTGTTGGCGCGCGTGCGCGAGGTTTCGCTCGGCGCTTTCGCGCATCAGGACTTGCCGTTTGAGATGCTGGTTGAGGAGTTGAGTCCGGTTAGAGATCCGAGCCGCAATCCGCTCTTTCAGGTGGTATTTGCTCTCCAGAACACACCCGAGGCTGCTTCGTTGCAACTGGATCTCGGCATAACGGCGGTCGACGTAAAGACAGCGCGGGCACAGTTTGATCTCACCCTCGACGTGACGGAAGTCGATGGGCAGTTCTACGTCTCGCTCGTTTACAACACAGACCTGTTCGATGCGTCGACGATCCACCTAACAGGCGAACGTTTCAAAGTGTTGCTGGCAGGCGTGGTGCAGGGCGCCGGCCGGCGGATTAGCACGCTGCCGGTACTGACCGCACCCGAGTTACGACGATTGCTGGTTGAGTGGAACAACACCGCGAAAGAATTGGGCGACGTCTGCATCCACCGGCTTTTTGAGCAGCAGGTGCAACGCACTCCGGAAGCGATTGCCCTCGTATTCGAAGAACGTCGATTGACGTACGAGGAGTTGAACCAGCGGAGCAACAGGCTCGCGCACTACCTGCTTGCATTGGGCGTTGGACCAGAGTCGTTTGTCGGGTTGCTGCTGGAACGTTCGCCGGAAATGATCGTCACGGTGCTTGCCATCCTCAAAGTAGGCGGCGCATACGTTCCGCTCGATCCGGAGTCTCCACCTGCGCGTCTTTCTTACATACTCGATGACGCGCATATCTCCGTGTTGGTGACTGATCGGCGGTCAGCGACGCGCCTGCCTTTGTCGCAAAGTGTGCGCGTCATCTACATCGATGACGATGAGATCTCGAAACACCCTGATCGCAACCCTCCAGGAAGCGCCAGTGGTGACAACGCTCCTTATGTGATCTACACCTCGGGCTCGACCGGCGCTCCGAAGGGAGTGGTGCTCGCGCATCGTGGCGTTTGCAACCAGATTGTGGCGATGGCACAGGTCTTCGCCATTGGTCCGGAAAGTTGTGTGTTGCAGTTCGCTTCTTTAGGTTTCGACGCTTCTGTATTTGAGATTTTCACTGCCCTGACAACTGGAGCTCGTCTCTGCCTTGTAAGCCGCGAGACGGTGTTGTCGGGTGGGCGACTTGTCGAACATGCTCAAGAGCAGAACGTTACGGTTGCCCTCTTGCCGCCGTCGCTGCTCACATTGTTATCGCCCGGGGAATGGCCGGGGCTCAAAACGGTAATCTCAGCGGGTGAGCGGTGTCCTGCCGATCTCGAGGCTCGTTGGTCGCGCGGCAGGCGATTCTTCAACGCTTACGGTCCGACCGAAACATCGATCGTCGTTATTGTTTACGAGCACGATGGTGTGCGCACCGGCGATACGCCGATCGGGCGGCCGCTCAGCAACGTGCAGATTTACTTGTTGGACGGGCATCTGAATCCCGTGCCCATCGGGGCAACTGGAGAGCTGCACATTGGAGGCGTAGGAGTCGGGCGTGGATATCTTGGTCGTCCCGGTTTGACGGCGGAGAAGTTCATTCCGAATCCGTTCAGCCCCGAACCCGGCGCGCGACTTTACAAGAGTGGCGACATGGCCTGCTATCTGCCGGACGGAAACATCCGGTTTCTCGGGCGCCGGGACGAGCAGTTAAAGCTTCGCGGTTTTCGCATCGAGCCTGGAGAGATCGAAGCGACACTGAAAGAGCATGTGGCTGTCGCGGATGCTGCTGTGGTCGCGGACGAGGACCTGCGCCTGGTTGCTTATTTCACTGCGAACTCCCGCACACCGGATGAAGAGTTGCGGATCTTTATGCGGCAAAGACTTCCCGATTACCTCGTGCCGTCGTTCTTCATTTCACTCGACGAATTGCCGCTGACGCCAAATGGCAAAGTGGATCGCATTGCACTTCGCGCTCGTGTCAGGGCGCAGCTTGAACGTGTTGATGAGCGCATTGGTCCACGCGATCCCCTGGAATCGGAACTGGCCCGTATCTGGGAAGAGTTGCTGCACGTTGAACCTGACATACGAGACAATTTCTTCGACTTGGGAGGTCATTCGCTGCTGGTTGTGTCGCTGCTGGCCCGTGTGGAGCGGGTCACGGGGAAAAGGTTGCACGTGGCGGACATCTTCAAGGCCCCCACGATTGAATCGCTCGCATCGCTTTTGCGTGACGAAGTAGATCAGTCTGCAGCTACGCCGCTCGTGACGATACAACCGCACGGATCGTTGACTCCGGTGTTTTTTGTGCACCCGGCAGGTGGAAGCGTGGGCGCTTACTTTACTTTGGCGCGCGCACTCGGATCGGAGCGTCCTTTTTATGCACTCGAAGGAACACTGGCCGGCAAGGCGAGAAGAGAAGTTGAGCTCGTCGCGATGAACTACCTCGAAGCTATCCGTACTATTCAGCCTGATGGTCCGTATCTTCTCGGCGGCTGGTCCAGCGGCGGTGTCGTCGCTTTTGAGATGGCGCGACAGCTTCAGGCGTGCGGCGCCGGCGTGGCGTTGGTAGTGTTGCTCGACTCCGGGCCGCCAGGGACCGTTGATGCAGACGACCCTGTGTCGTTGCTTGCAGGTTTTGCCGGGAACCTGGGTATTCCGATCAATCTCGTCTCTGAGGAACTGCTGCAATCGGAAACAGAGACGCAACTGGGCTGGCTGCTGGACCAGGCCCATCGTTCACACGCGCTACCGTCCGATGTTGGTCTCGACGATCTACGCCGCCAGTTCGAGCTTTATCTCGCGGATGTCGCAGCCGTCAGAAACTATCATCCACCGGCGGCCTCGTTTCCGGTCTTGCTGCTGCGCGCCGCGGACGAGGATGGATCTCCGGAGACGATCGAGCGCTGGACCCGGTTGTCTTCTAATAAACTCGAAGTTCGCGACGTACCCGGTGATCACGTAACGATGATGCGTGTCCCACACGTCGCCACACTCGCCGACTTTCTTCGCAACCGATTGAGTGATTTAAGATGACAGTCCGCAACGTATATCTGAAACCGAACGTGCTGGTCGAGCCGTTATTCAATCAATGGTACGCGTGGTCCAACCTCATTGCGCCCGCCGCCTCTTCGATGTACGTCACCAATCAGCATTTGAAAATCATGCAGTCGTTCGTGATGTCGCCGCAGTTGCACGTCGCGGCTTTGAAGAATCCCGCAAACCTCGGTGGGCCATTCATCAATTACGGGACGGACAAGGCGAGCGAGATAAAAGCGCTGCTGGAGCGAACGCAAAAGGAGCAGGCGCACATTATCGAGTTTGCCGAGGCAATCAAGACTCTCGACCAAATTCTCACTGAAGAAGCTACCGGCCTTTCGCTCGAACCGCTTTACCGAAAAGTTCCCGAGCCACTCCAGGGATACGTCGAGCTCGTCTACGATCTGAACCAGAGCCCGTCGATGCGGTTCATCGAAGGGCTTCTCTACCAGAGCCGCTATTACAACACCTCATCACAAAGCATCGCGCTCTCGCTCGCCGATCGCGAGGACCGTTCGTTCGTTTTCAGCACGCCGCGGCTGTCGCGTGCAAACTGGCTGAACCTCCAAATCCCTTTCAGCCATGAAGGACTCGACGTCTTATTCAGCATGAAACGCGTACCGCGGCCACTGGAAGAGGTTGCGGAGATGTTGGCAGTCGACAAAGAACGGGCCGGACTGTTCTCCACGTTCTTCACGGAAGAACCTCCGCAACTAAATGCGCGCTACAGCGGTGACGATGTGCGTATTCGCTACTTCGGCCACGCCTGCGTGCTGTTCGAAACGAAAGAAACGAGCGTGCTCTGCGACCCGGTTGTCAGTTACGACCTCGATAGTGGCGTGCCGCGTTACACCTATGCCGACTTACCTGACAGCATCGACTACGTCGTCATCACACACAATCATCAGGACCACTGCATGTTTGAGACGCTGCTCCAGTTGCGTCACAAGATCAAGCAGATCCTCGTTCCGAAGAACAACGGCGGCTGGCTTGCGGATCCTTCGATGAAACTCGTCTTGCAGCATCTCGGTTTTGACAACGTTCGCGAGATTGATGAAACGGAGGTGGTTCGTATTCCGGGCGGCAGCATCACCGGCTTGCCCTTCTTTGGTGAACATGCCGATTTAAACATCAGAACAAAGATGGCCTACGCGATTGAGCTGCAGGGTAAAACGACTCTGCTCGTCGCCGACTCGGAGAACCTCGAACCCAAACTCTACGACCACATTCGCCATTGCATTGGCGATGTTTCTGTACTGTTCATTGGTATGGAGTGTGATGGCGCTCCGCTGAGTTGGTTGTATGGCCCGCTCCTGACGAAGCCGCTGTCGCGAAAGGTGGACCAATCGCGGCGTTCAAACGGCTCTGATTTTCCTAAAGCGATCAGCATCGTTGACAAGCTTGGGCCGCAACAAGTTTACGTGTACGCGATGGGACAGGAGCCCTGGTTGACCTATCTCACCTCCATTCAATACACGTCCGCGTCGCGTCCCATCGTTGAGTCTGACAGATTAGTCGAAGAATGCACGCGACGCGGCCTGGTATCCGAAAGGCTTTTTGGTCGCAAAGAGATTCTTTT